>NZ_VIKY01000298.1:0-6346 GCF_009711925.1 Dolichospermum sp. UHCC 0352
GATAATTTATCTTCCAAATGCTTTGCCCCTACTAACAACTGACAACTGACAACTGACAAATGACTAAAGAACAATTTGTTGTTACCGCAGCCCAAATGCGGGATATTGAAGCCAGAATATTTACTGCCGGAATGCCTGTAGCAGCTTTAATGGAAAAGGTAGCGGGATTAATTTCCCACCGCTTACAGGCTATTATTTCCCCAGGGCAATGTGTAGGAATTTTAGTTGGTCCCGGTCATAATGGAGGAGATGGTTTAGTAGTAGCTCGTGAATTGCATTTTCGCGGTTATCAAGTTTGGATTTATCAACCTTTTTCCAAATTAAAAGAATTAACTTCCCAACATTTTCAATATGCACAAAATTTAGGAATTCCCTGTTATCAAGAAATTGCTGAATTACCAAGTTATGATTTTTTAATTGATGGTTTATTTGGGTTTGGGTTAGAAAGGAAAATTACTGATTCTATTGCTACTGCAATTAATTATTTTAATAGCAAAAATCAACCCATTATTAGTATTGATATTCCTTCGGGTTTACATACAGATACAGGAGAAGTTTTAGGAACAGCTATTCAGGCAAATTATACATTTTGCTTAGGTTTATGGAAACAAGGTTTATTACAAGAACAAGCATTACCTTATATTGGTAAAGCCGAATTAATTGACTTTGATATTCCCTTAGCAGATATTCATGCTGTTATCGGTAATATTCCCCAAATCAAACGCATTACTAAAACAACAGCATTATCAACCTTACCTTTACCTCGTCCTCTCATTACCCATAAATACAAACAAGGACATTTATTATTAATTTGTGGTTCTCAACGTTATGTCGGTGGAGCAATTTTAACAGGTTTAGGTGCGCGAGCTTCTGGTATAGGAATGTTATCAATCGCTGTCCCCGAATCTCTAAAAATGTTGTTAGTTTCCCATTTACCAGAAGCGTTAATTATTGGTTGTCCTGAAACGAAAACCGGAACAATTGCTAATTTACCATTAGTAGGGTGTGTTAGCGACAGCGTAACGCACCTTATAGATTTAAATTCATTTACCACAATTGCTTGCGGGCCGGGTTTAACTAAAGATAATATTTCTATTATTCCCGAAATAATTAAATGTGAATGTCCTCTAATTCTCGATGCTGATGCTTTAAATATTCTGGCACAATTAGGAACTATTCCCACATTGAAATCACGAAAATCAGCCACTGTAATTACACCCCACACGGGAGAATTTAAGCGTTTATTTCCCCATATTGATTACACAAATAGAATCAAAGCCGTACAAACAGCAGCACAAGAAAGTGGGGCTGTAGTCCTGCTAAAAGGGGCAAGAACAGCTATATCTAATTCTCAAGGTAGTAGTGTTTGGATAAATCCCGAAAGTACCCCAGCCCTAGCCCGTGGAGGCAGCGGTGATGTATTAACTGGGTTATTGGGTGGACTATTAGCGCAAATTATGAATAAAGAAATTTTTATAGAAGATATAGTCGCAACTGCGGCTTGGTGGCATTCCCAAGCAGGAATTTTAGCAGCACAAGCAAGAACAGAATTAGGAGTTGATGCTTTTACACTGACACAATATTTACTTCCGGTTTTAAAGCGATGATAATGGGGACTGGGGACTGGGTAAAAATTCTTCCCAATCACCAATCACCAATCACCAAATAACAATTACTTAACTGTTACCTTACCACCAGCTTCTTCAATCCGCTTCTTGATATCTTCAGCGGCTTCCTTAGTTACAGCTTCTTTAACTGCTTTAGGAGCGGCTTCTACCAAGTCCTTAGCTTCTTTCAGACCTAGACCTGTGATTTCACGAACGATCTTCAAGACAGCAATCTTCTTATCGGCAGGTACAGAATCCAAAATTGCATCAAATTCGGTCTTCTCTTCTACTACTTCAGCAACAGCACCGGGAGCAGCCATCATCATCATGCCACCACCAGTAGGAGCAGCACTAACACCAAAAGCTTCTTCAATTTGCTTAACTAATTCAGAAGCTTCTAATAAGGTCAAAGATTTCAATTGGTCTAAAATTTGTTCGGTTGCAGCAGACATGGATATAACTCCTAAAGAATTTTTGATTTGTTAGTTTTTTAGTTGTGAGTTGTCAGTGATTAATCTTCACTAACTACCGCTAACTCAGCAGCACTTTCAGAACTATCGCTATTTTCTTTTTCAGCGACAGCTTGCAAAGCGCGAGCCAAAGAACTGGGAACTTCGTTGATACCAACAGCCAGCTTGGTAGCCACACCATTGATAGCTCCAGCAATTTGAGCCATGAGTTGTTCCTTAGATGGCAAGTCTCCTAGAGCCTTGACATCAGCTTCACTCAGGACACGACCTTCCATGACACCACCACGAATTTCTGTTTTCTTGGTGGCTTTTTGGAATGCTTGGTAAGCTTTGATCGCAGATAAATCTTCTTTAACTAGCAGAAATGCCGAAGAACCGTTAAGTAATTCTGACATTGGCTGCCATTGTTCCTGATCCTTAATAGCAATGCCCATAAAGGTGTTTTTTGTCACCTTACAGATAGCACCACTAGGACGGAGTTGCCGACGCAAATCTGTGATTTCAGCAACTGTCAGCCCCTGATAATCAATTACCAGTGCTAAAGTTGATTCACTCAAAGAAACTTTAAGATCAGCAACTATTTCTTTTTTGTTTTCTAACGTTCTTCCCATACTTGTCTCACCTCCAATGTCAGTTGTCAGTGGTCAGTTGTTAGTTGTCGGTTGTCAGTTGTCAGTAGGGGCGAAGCATTTGCAAGATAAATTATCGGTCATTGCCAAAAATAGTTCTCCAAATGCTTCGCCCGTACAGTTGTCAGTTGTTAGTTGTCACCTTTTTGCTGACACACGGAAAAAACTTAACCCCAGCTATCTTAGCCAGGGTTTCAAAGTAGTATTTTTAAGGCCGCAGTTATCAAACTTTTCTTGATTAAACTTCAGGCGGTTAAAATTACAACCTCGGCAGGGTATTAAGCTATTAGCACCTGCTGTCTCCGGCTTTGCTTATTTAATTTTGGTCATTGGTAATTTCTGATTATCTTCATCTACTACCAATTACCCATTACCAAATTATGCAGCGTCAGTTATTTTTAACTCTCGTAAAGCACTAATGTCAATAGCAATTGACGGACCCATTGTCGAGGATATATACACTGACCGCCAATAACGACCCTTAGCGCCCGAAGGACGGTTACGGTCAATTGACTCTTGTAATGCCTTGAGATTGATTAATAAATCTTCAGGTGAAAAAGCAGTCTTACCAAACATAACATGGACAATCCCAGTTCGATCAGCCCGATATTCTAATTTACCAGCTTTGAATTCAGCGATCGCACTAGCAACATCAAATGTCACTGTTCCACCTTTAGGTGAGGGCATCAAACCCCGTGGACCTAGTAATTTACCCAGCTTTGCTACCTGTGGCATCACATCTGGTGTAGCAATCAGCTTGTCAAAGTCCATCATGCCTTTCTGAATATCTTCAATGAGTTCTTCAGAACCAGCTATATCAGCACCAGCATTAGTTGCTTCTGTGACTTTTTCCCCTCTGGCGATAACTGCTACCCGAATTATCTGTCCTGTGCCTTTAGGTAGTGCTACCGTTGTCCGCAACTGTTGGTCTGTATATTTAGGATCAATTCCTAAACGAATATGAGCTTCAGCAGCCTCAGCAAATTTAGCGGTTGCTGTTTCTTTTAACAGAGCTAATGCTTCTAAGGGTGTATAATCCCGATCTTCTACTTTTTCTAGCAACGCCTGTAAGCGGCGTGATACTTTTTTTGCCATTTTTTTCTCCTGGGGTAATCTCGAAGTCGTGCTTCTCCCCCGATATGATTTTGTTATTAGTCAGTTGTCAGTTGTCAGTTGTTATTTTTTTATCTACTGTCACCTGTCACCGTTTCGCTGACGCTCACGGCGAAGCCTGTTCTCTGTCACCTAATCTGTGATTGTTACGCCCATGTTTTTAGCAGTTCCTTCCACGATATTCATGGCTGCATCAATATCATTGGCGTTGAGATCAGGAAGCTTGGTTTGAGCAATTTCACGTAATTGCGTTCTGCTAATGCTACCAACTTTAGTTTTGTTGGGTTCACTTGAGCCTCTTTCAATCTTCGCTGCCTTGCGAATCAAAACTGATGCTGGTGGAGTTTTGAGTACAAATGTAAAACTTCTATCTTCATAAACAGAAATTTCTACAGGTATCACCATTCCAGCTTGGTCTGCTGTTTTGGCGTTGTACTCCTTGCAGAACATCATGATGTTAACACCATGTTGACCCAATGCAGGACCAACTGGCGGTGCTGGGTTGGCTTTCCCAGCATTCAGGGCCAATTTAATGACCGCTACTACTTTCTTCGCCATTTGTATTTAGCTCTGTTTTTTAACCTGATTAAATTCCAATTCTACTGGTGTATCTCGTCCAAAGATAGAAAGCAGAGCTTTTAGTTTACTCCGTTCTGGGGAAACTTCAATCACCTCGCCTTCAAAATCCTTAAATGGACCAGAAAGCACAACTATCTTATCACCTGTAGCCATATCAATTATGACTACTGGCTCTTGTTCCAAGGCTTGTTTGAATATGCGTTCAACTTCCGAAGGATTCAGGGGAACTGGCTTAACGTGACCACGGCCTCTACCGCTACCACGCTTCTGCTCTGCGCCCACAAAGTTAATCACGTGGGAGGTGTTTCTTACCACCTGCCATGTATCATCACTCATCGCCATTCGGACTAGCACATAACCAGGGAAAACCTTTTCTTCTGAAGGTAGACGTTTACCGTCCTTACGGATTTTCACCGTTGGGGTGTGGGGAATTTCCACCTGGACGATTCTATCAGCGACATCAAAAGTTTGGATACGTTGCTCTAAATTTGTCTTTACCCGTTTCTCACAGCCAGAGGCTACTTGCACTGCATACCAGCGGACTTCTTTGATCCCTGTTAAGAGTGTGTCATCTGACTGCAACTCGGAGTTGCGTGGTTCGTCTGTTGCAGAAGTCATCAGAACACCTGTTTTGCTGCCCAAGCGAACAATCCATCTACCAAATATATCAAAGAGGCGGAGAGTGTAACCATTAATAGTACAGCGGCTGATTCACTCACCAACTGTTTCCGACTGGGCCAAATTACTTTCTCAAGTTCTTCCTTTGTTCCTTGGAAAAAATTGTTTAAGTTAAACCCATTTTCGGTTTCTGGCATTTCTGCTTCATTTTTTTTGGCCACAGTCGTTATCCCCCCGTTTCTTAAATAGCCTAACCTTGTGATTTTTTTCAAGGTTTATAGCTTCGGCCTAAATTAACTGGCAACAGTCAAGCTATATTTCAAAAAAATTATACCCGAAATAATTGACGTTTTCTGCTGTTTTGGCAGTGGCGTTATTGCTTCGGGCAGTATTTTTCTTTTTTAGCGCGCCCTGGAGGACTTGAACCCCCGACATCAGGTTTTGGAGACCTGCGTTCTACCAACTGAACTAAGAGCGCACAAGCTTTTCTTGTTACAGTCATTGCGCTGAACTTTTTTTATTCTAACGCAATTTCGCTTCTGATTGTAACTTATTTTTTTTCTTTTGGCAAGTTAGCGGCAGATGCCGCTTGCAGACTGGGTTTTGTCTATTAATTCACCATTGGGAATTATAGAGGGCGGTCGAATCTTTGTTTAATGCGGGTTGCCTTGCCGACGAGGGCGCGTAGATAATATAATTTAGCACGTCTAACCTTACCACGACGCAATACTTTAATGCTTTCAACCAGGGGAGAATGAAGTAAAAATACTCGTTCTACACCCACACCTTGGAAAACTTTACGGACTGTGATAGTTTCGTTGATGCCGCCATTGCGTCTAGCTATAACTACACCTTCGTAAGGTTGCACACGGAATTTAGTGCCTTCCTGAATTTTGATTCCTACCTTAACTGTGTCACCGACGTAGATATCGGGTAAGTCAGATTTCATTTGCTCCGCTTCAATTGAGCGGATAATCTCTTGGGCGTTCATTACTTTTTATGTTTTTTGAAAAAACTCACAATCGTTAATTATAAATCTATAATTGCCAAAGAGTCCAGCTATTTATTGGAGGAGTCAGGAGTATGGCTAACGCCACGCTTCGCTATCAGGAGTCAGGAGTTCAGGAGTCAGGAGTCAGGAGTCAGGAAGAAGAAAGAAGAAAGAAGAAAGAAGAAAGAAGAAAGAAGAAAGAAGAAAGAAGAAAATTACCTAATGACAACTAACAACTGACAACTGTACGGGCGAAGCATTTGGAGAACTATTTTTGGCAATGACCGATAATTTATCTTCCAAATGCTTCGCCCCTACTAACAACTGACAACTGTACGG
>NZ_VIKY01000299.1:0-13312 GCF_009711925.1 Dolichospermum sp. UHCC 0352
AAAGCAACCATATTCAATCGCCAAAAAGCCTACTGTATATTAGTTTTGACTTTTGACTTTTGACTTTTGACTTCCGCCCTGCGGTACTAGCCTTCATCCCTTGTCTAAAGCCCAAATGTGGCTGACTGAGTCAGCCACATTTTCAAGGGTTTTCGGCGTTCTTCCTTATAAAAGTTTTCAAGAACTAGAGAAAATCGCTGATGTTTTGCAATACTGTAGCCAAAAAAAGTAAAATTGTACCTCACTGATTTGAAAATTGCTATGATTATAATTGATAAAGCTGTAAAAGGTGTTCACCATTGAAGTGAATCAAATGAGTTGCATCTTCTGCTACCCATACATCAGTCTCCCAAGAAATTTCTGGTAAATACTCTTTCATGGCTTTGCGGTTAAGGAAAGCTGTCACCATAACAAGGGGTATTTTAGAGTTTTTGAACAAACTTTCAAGTTCAGTTTTACGTTTAGCATCAATTGGTCCATGGGATGTCACAGCTTCAATTAAAACTAACCAGTTTTGAGCCAGGAAATGAATGATGATATCCGGCATTTTTCCATGAGTATCAATTTTAATTCCTAATTGCAACAAAGCTGATTCATCAAAATGGACAAATTTTTCATCTGTATCACCAACATAAATGATGTTACTACTAGGTGTAAATCGTGGACAAAAATCATTAATTATTTTCTCAATTAAAATATTTTGACCACCTGGTGAAAGTGCGATTACTTTACCTAGAATATTCACTTCTATTCTGGCTTTTAACCTTTCTTGAGCATATTTGGTTTTGAGGGTTTCAATAGATGCTAAATAGGTTGACAGACTTTTATCCCATTCATCAGTTTTAAATGTCCGCAGCAGTTCTAAAGCACTATCTTCAATTTGGTATACTGTTTTTGGACTATTAACAGGACGCTCAATATTATCAGGATTTACAACAATTAAACCTGCATCAATAAATTGGTGTACAGTTTGACGACGGACTGTTTCTCGCGTATTAGGTGCATACTTTTTAGCATATTGTTGTTCCATAAATTCCATCATTGGTGTAATACCTTGAAGTGGTGCTTTTGCAGATATCCAAGGTTCATGGGGTTTTAAATCAAGCAATGCTAGTAAAGTTAAACCAGAACGTTCATTTAGTTGCTTACGTGGAAAACCTAAAGTAGTCAGTATTTCTATGGCTTCATCAATACGCGATTTAATGACAATTGGATTATTTTCTGATGAATTAGTCATATTTAATAATATGGTATTTATTAGTTGATCTATTTCGGACTGGTTAGGAAATTCTGCTCCTATATGTTTACCTAGTGCATAAAGTTGTGCTAAATTGGGGTATTTTAAACTTCGTAAATCAGTAGCATTTACTTGAGTATGTCCATTAAATAGACGGAAAAATGCATCTACTAGACTAGAGTTAAGATAAGCTGCAAGACCTCTAGCTACAATTAAATCTAGTCCATGTCCCTGTTGATGAAAATAATTCAAATGGTTTTCAAAGCCAATACTAGGAGTATCAATTTTTGTGGAATCATAAACAACAGCAACAAGTCTTTTTTTTTCCTCCTTAGCAGAAACCCGTTTAATTAAAACATAATGTTCATTAGGAATTACAAGATTAGTTGTCTCTTTACATAATACTATAGCTTGACATTTTTTAGTATTCTTTGGGTAGCTGATATAACCATCATGAAAATGAGTTGGATATATCAATGGAACTGTACCTTTTTCTTGATTGAGTTTCAAATATGATTTGATTCTAAAATCAACTACTTTACCTGTAGAAACATTTAAACATAAATCTTGAATTTTGCAACTAAAATGGTTGATTTGCTTAACTATTTTCTGGCTTAAATTATCTGTTATAATGTGAATAAATTTTTCTGTGTCATCAGGATGAATAACATCTGTGTAAGGGATTTCATGAGATAGGATTATATCATCTTCAGCATTAATACTAGAGCTAATTAATATATTAGCTGGATTTTTTGGCTGTTTATTTGCATGAAAAATAACAGTTTCTTGCAGTATCTTATCATCAGAAAATACTTCTTGACGAGAATCGAATAAATGAATTTTATCTAACGCCATATTTTCTAGAAAAAATTGCCGAAACTCTCGAAAATATGAGCCATTGCAAAAACTTCGGGGAGTAATTGCTACTAGTTGTCCATTTGATTTTAGTAATTTAATTGTGGCAAAAATAAAACCTGTATATATGTTAGTAGTTTCTAAGCCTATAGAACGTAATAACAGACGGTATTTTGATTGAGCATTGATTTTATGATATGGTGGATTAATAATGGCGTGTGTAAATTCAGTTGTTATTGAAGGAGCAAATAAAGGAAATTGTAATAAATTAAATACTGATTCAATAAAATCACTATGATAGATTTTGTATGTAAATTTTATACCTAATTGCTTACAAGCATTATGACAACATTCTAAGGTTTTTTCTAAATAATTAATCAAAATAGGGTCAATTTCGTAAGCGGTAATATGTAAAGATTTTGGTTTTTTCTGAAGTTGACACAATTCAGCTACAACGGTTGTTAATAATGCACCAGCCCCTGCACCCGCATCTAGTAATGATATTTCTGATAAACTAAAATCAAACATATTTGCCATTAAACTGGCTATTGATAAGGGTGTTAAAAACTGCCCTTTTTGATTTTTATGATCTTGGCTAATTTGATTATTAGCTGCTGTATGTATTAGCTCAACTTGATATAATAGATTTTCGGTAATAGTTTTGCCCCTATCTATAAGCGTCAATGTTTGATTGTTGTTAATAATCATTTTGTGTTTAGATATTCACATTTAAATATCACTAAAAAGTAATCTAACTATATGTGACAAATATAGCATATCTTAATACTTAAATTTATCCTATATTAAATATAATTATCCATACTCCCCACAACCACCCCCCAATTTAGATACAATCTATAAACTGACATAACCTTGACTTAACCAAAATGACAAGCATCTCCACCCCTACCCTCAAAATCCCTGAACTCCTAGCACCTGCGGGTAACTGGGAATGCGCTCAAGCAGCAGTAGAAAATGGTGCGGATGCGATTTACTTTGGTTTAGAAAAGTTTAACGCGAGAATGCGGGCTGAGAATTTCACAGCAGCAGATTTACCCGAATTGATGGAATTTCTGCACCTGCGGGGTGTGAAAGGTTATATCACTCTGAATACCCTGATTTTTCCCCAAGAACTAACGGAAGCACAGCAATACCTCAAAACCATCATTTCTGCGGGTGTTGATGCTGTTATCGTGCAGGACGTGGGTATTTGTCGGCTGATTCGTCATCTTTCCCCTGACTTTCCGATTCACGCTTCAACGCAGATGACTATTACCAGTGCTGCGGGGGTAGAATTTGCTAAATCTTTGGGTTGTCAATTGGTAGTTTTAGCGCGGGAATGTTCGATTTCGGAAATTAATAAAATTCAACAACAAATATCTCAAAAAAACACTTCCTTACCTTTAGAAGTTTTCGTTCACGGTGCTTTGTGCGTCGCATATTCTGGACAATGTTTAACCAGCGAAGCACTAGGAGGACGTTCTGCAAATCGGGGAGAATGCGCTCAAGCTTGCAGAATGCCTTATGATTTAATTGCAGATGGAGAAGTTATTAATTTAGGTGATCGAAAATATTTATTAAGTCCTCAAGATTTAGCAGGTTTGGAAGTTTTACCAGAATTAGTAAAATCTGGAGTTACTTCCTTAAAAATTGAAGGACGTTTGAAAGCACCAGAATATGTTGCTAACGTGACTCGCGTTTATCGTCAAGCATTAAATCAACTATTAGAAACAAATATAGAAACATTTTCTAGTCGAGAAAAAGACCAATATAATTTAGAAATGGCATTTTCTCGCGGACTATATACAGGTTGGTTTGAGGGAATTAATAATCAAGAATTAGTGCATGGGAGATTTGGTAAAAAACGGGGTGTTTATTTGGGAGAAGTTACCCGAATTAGAAATGCAGAAATCACAGTGAAATTAGAAGCACCTGTGAAACCGGGAGATGGCATTGTTTTTGATTCTGGACATCCTGAAAGGAGGGAAGAAGGGGGAAGAATATATGCAGTTATTCCCAATGGTCGAGATGTAATATTAACCTTTGGTAGAAATGATTTAAACTTCCATAGTATTCACATAGGTGATAAAGTTTGGAAAACAAATGATCCAGAATTAGATAAACAAATTCGTCAAAGTTATACTGGAGAACATCCCCAATTTACCAGACCGATTAATATCGAAGTGCATGGAGAAATTGGTGAAAAATTAATAGCTATATCCCGTGATCAATCTTGGAATATAGTTCAAGTAGAATCAGAAATATTGATAGCTGAGGCCCATACAAAACCCCTCTCTACAGAAAGATTAAAAGAACAATTTGGACGGTTAGGAAATACACCTTTTCATTTAGACACTTTTATAAATAATCTCAACGGTAATATTATGTTACCCGTGAGTGAGTTAAATCGAATGCGTCGGGAAATAGTTAGTAAATTAGAGGAATTAAGAAGTAGACCAAAACTTTGGGAATTAAATCATCAGGGAAAATGGCAAGATCTAATTAGTTCTAAATCTACACCAATTCCTGATTTTCCTTCCCTGATTGTTTTGGTGAGAAATATCGAACAATTAAAAGCAGTATTAACAGCAGATATCAAAACTATATATTGTGAATTTGAAGATCCTCGTAAGTATAAAGAAGCAGTAAAAATAGTCCGAGAATCAAAACAGGAAGAAATTAGTATTTTTGTCGCACCACCCCGGATAACTAAACCTGGAGAAACCTGGATTTTAAACCAAGTTCTTGCTTCCCAAGCTGATGGTTATTTAATTAGAAATTATGATCAATTAGAATATTTTGCCACAGAAAGATGTGTTGGTGATTTTTCCTTAAATATTGCTAACCCTTTAACCGCAGATTATTTTCAACAACGCTTTAATTTAGAACGATTAACCGCATCTTACGACTTAAATATTAACCAACTTGAAGCTTTAATTACAAATTATCCACCGCAAAACTTTGAAGTAACAATACATCAACATATACCAATGTTCCACATGGAACACTGCGTATTTTGCGCTTTTCTATCTGACGGAACAGACTACACCAATTGTGGTAGACCTTGCGACACACAAACTGTTACAATTAGAGACAGGGTAGGTAGTGAACACATTCTTAAAGCAGACGCAGGATGTAGAAATACAGTATATAACGCTACTGCACAAACTGGAGCAGAATACGTGCAACGGTTGATAGGATTGGGTTTACAGTATTTACGGGTTGAATTTGTCAATGAGACACCGGAACAAGTGCAAAAAATAATACAAAGCTATCAAAAATTACTCGAAGGAGAAATCATCGGTTCGCAACTTTGGAGAGAATTGAAACTACAAAACCAATTAGGTGTGACTCGTGGTGCGTTGGGGATGAATTAGATTAATAATGATAAATATTATTACGATATTTACAGTCACTGTTAACTAATTTACGTATCAGTAATAGCGTACTAGTACCATTAAATTCAAACATACAGCGGTTTCCGCTCTTATGAGGTACAAAGTTGAATCATGAAACTCTTGTAGTGCGGGCATCTTGCCCGCTAGATATGTACCTCATAACACCGGGAAGTGCTGTAAGTTAAAGCTTTACTGAGATAAATGGTATTGAAGTGATGAAAGAAAACTTAAAAATTTTCCAATGTTCTGAAAATAAATATGTTGATGCAAAAATTTTGCCTTTATCTCAGAAGCATCTTGAAGAGATAGAATTGTCTTGGAAACCTGAACTTAACAAGAATAAATGCTGGGACAAAGATTTAGAATTTAGCAAATATTTACATGAGAAACCATCCTTAAAATTCTATGTATTGGAATGTAATTTAGTTGCCCAAGGTATAATTGGGTTAATTCCTGGTCGTCCGTCAATGTTAGAACGGGGTGAAAATTTAGTTTACGTGGCTATATTAACTGTAGCACCTTGGAATCGCGCAGATATTAACAATTCACCGAAGTATAAAGGAATAGGTACAACTTTAATAACATTCGCAGCTATGTTTAGTATTCACTTAGGATTTGAAGGTAAGATAGGTTTACATTCTGTGAAAACAGCAGAAAGTTTTTATAAACGTTTAGATTTTCTTGATTTAGGGAATGATATAAATTACAAGAATTATCACTATTTAGAGTTACCTATTGGTAATGCTGAGTTATTAGTTTTAAACTCTTTATTGCTTGACAATTTAAGTAATTAGGGTGCCAATTTTTGTCGTACCACTCCAGATAACTAAACCTGGGTAAACCTACATTTTAAAATAAGTTCTTAACTTTGGCCAAAATTGAAGCTACAAAACCAATTAGGTGTGACTCGTAGTGCATTGGGGATGATGTAGCTAAACTATGATAAGTAGTATTACAATATTTATGCACCTTGTTTACTACTTTTTATGTCAAGTTTAAATCCTCAGTGTCAGCAATTGCAAGCACAAGTTGAATCTATTCTCCAACTTCTACAGCAAGAAGCAGCTTTGCGTTCTCAAGATATTACATCTGTGAAAATTTCTTTGGATAAAGCAATTTCTCCCAAGTTTGAAATTGTGTTTGCGGGTGCTTTTAGTGCGGGTAAATCAATGTTGATTAATGCACTTTTGGAGAGAGAATTATTATATAGTGCAGAAGGACACGCAACTGGTACAGAATGTAAAATTGAATATGCACCTGTAGATTCAGAAAGAGTTGTTTTAACCTTTTTGAGTGAAAAAGAAATTCAAGAACAAGCGGTGTTTTTGTGTCAACAATTGGGATTTAATACCGTAGAGAATATCAATAAACAAGATGTAGTTGATTTATTGCATCAAGGTTGTACAGCAATTATTCAACAAGAAGGAGGAGAGAGTAAATCAGAACGTGCAAAACAAGCAAAAGCATTAATTTTATTGTTAGAAGGATATGTTGCAAACAAAGAAAGAATTAACAGCTTTAATAATGCAACCTATTCCATGGAACAGTTTAATTTTACTAACCTCAAAGAAGCCGCAGGATATGCGCGTAGAGGTAGTAATAGCGCGGTTTTGAAGAGAATTGAATATTATTGTTATCACCCGCTTTTGGAAGATGGTAACGTGATTATAGACACACCAGGAATTGATGCACCAGTCGAAAAAGATGCACAATTAGCTTATGCAAAAATTCAACACCCAGATACATCAGCAGTAGTTTGTGTTCTCAAACCTGCTTCAGCAGGAGATATGACAAAGGAAGAAACCCAACTGTTAGAAACAATGCGGGAAAATGCGGGGATAAGAGACAGGGTTTTTTATATCTTTAACCGCATTGATGAAACTTGGTACACTAACCAACTTAGACAACGGTTAGAAGATTTAATTAACAGTCAATTTCGAGATACTACTAGAGTTTATAAAACTAGTGGTTTGTTAGGATTTTACGGAAGTCAAATTAAACAAACAACGCGATTAGATAGATTTGGTTTAGATTCGATTTTTGCAGAAAGTGTTAAAGGTTTAGATGGGAAAGAAGAAACACCACAATTTGTAAATGAATTTAATCGCTACTGCGTTGCTTCAGGTAAACTTTCTCCCAGTCAATTTAGAATTTCTCTCCATAATTATGAAACTTCTAATCACAACTATGTGAGAATTTTAAGCGAACAGGGAACACCATTAATTAACCAACTAATTCAAGATAGTGGAATTGAAGAATTTCGTACATCAATTACTCGCTATCTGACAGAAGAAAAACGTCCCCAATTATTCAAAAACCTTGCAGATGATTTAGAAGATATTTGTATCAAACTCAAGAACCACTATCAAAGTGTGCAAATTGATTTAGATAGTCAACCGCGAGAAATCGAAAGTATGAAAGAATATGAGTTGCAAAAATTAAATCAGCAACTCCAGCAAGTTGGAAGAGATTTTCATCAGCATATTCATGATGAAGTTAACAGATTAATTAATAATAATTGCGAAGAATTTGAAACAGATTTTCGACAATTACAATCACGCATGATTCGTCGTCTTGATGAATTACTAGATACCTTTTCCGTTGCAGAAGCTTATCGTCGCGCAACTTTGAGTCATCCTAGAAACGCAACCGCACCCTTATTAGCTATTTTAGTAGAGGCTTTTTATTACCTATCAAATCAGTTGGAAGACATTTTAATAGAGTCTTGTCAACAAGTTATTGCTAATCTATTTCAACAGTTAATGACAAAGATTAGAAAAGCAGAATATTACCGTCAATTATATCGTTTGTTGGGTAATGATGGGGGAATTGAATTACAGGTAAAAGAGATAGAAAAATTGATTACTCAAGCTTTGGTAACTGTTGCTAGTGTTGAATGCGATCGCTTTGTGCGAGAAAGTCCTAGATTTTATAATGAAGGAACTTTTTCTATCTATCAATTTCGACAAGTGTTGGAACAAACTTCTCAAGGTTATGATGCAGAAAGTATTGTTGACGCTGAACCTGCAATTAGACAATTATTGAAGTTAGACTTTGAACCGAAAGTTTCCCATACTATTCGTCAATCTTTCCGTCAAACTATCAACCAAACTATCAAAATTCAGTTGTTACCAATGGGGGAAAAACAAGCAGATGAGATATTACAACAATATCCTTATGCGAAGGCTTATTTAGAGAAGACTTTACAACAAGAAGCTGAGGAAAAGATTGCTAATAATCAACGTTTGTTGAGTCAGGTTGGGGAGAAAATTCAGGAATATAATACAGCAGTTGCGGGAATTAATAGCTGTTTACAAGCGATGCAGTTATATGAACATTTACTGCCGATAATTGGGGAAGAAGAGGTATAATGTTTGGGGTGAATGCAGGATTTTTCTGTGTTCACCTAATTTTGAGGTTTCGCGCAAAGTCGCAAAGAAGCAAAGACGCAAAGGAAGAAAGAGATGGAAGAGAAGTTTCAAATTTTGGATTCTGAAGAAGGTGATGTTGTGATTGATTTTGGAAATAAAACTTTCAAATTAAGTCTGTTAGTTTCACTAATGACAGAAATCATTTTGAATAAAAAGCTAGAAGAATTGAACAATAAACTCCGTGATCATGGTAGTGGTAAACTTCCATCTTATGACGAATCTTATTGGTCAAGTGCAGGTGTAGATTGTCAGATTTTAAAACCTAGTAAAAATTGGCAAAAAGGAAAAATAAGAATGAAAGTTTCTCTAGAATTTTGTCCTGAAGAACCAGAAATCAAAGAACCAGAATCACCCCTTATGGAGATACAACGTAAGCTAAATGAAGCTACATCATAACTCTTACCTTTGCGCCTTTGCTTCTTAGCGCCTTTGCGCGAAACCAAAACATGAACAAAACCCCACGAATCCCCATACCTCAAGAAGTGAGAACCTACGTTTTCCAAAGAGATAAAAATCAATGTCAAAGCTGCGGTAAAATCTCCCAAGAAACGCAACTCAGCATTGATCATATTATCCCCTTATCTCGTGGGGGAAAAAACGATATTAGTAACTTACAAACTCTGTGCTTAATTTGTAATCAGCAAAAAACTAATAACATTGATAACCGTTTTCGCCGACATTTTGAAACTTAGTGACATTTAGATCCCCGACTTCTCTAAGAAGTCGGGGATCTGATTCTTATTCTTTCACAGTTTTAAACCACTTAGTTATCCCGTCAGCTAAAATATTAGCCATTTTCTTCTGTGCTTGGGGATTAACTATTTCCTCAAATTCATCAGGACTACTCATAAAACCCAATTCCAATAATACCGCCGGTGCAGCACTAGGACGAGTCAGGGCTAAATTATTCCAAAATACACCGTAGGAAGGTTTACCAAGTTTTTTAACTACGTAATTTTGTAAAAATACTGCGAGGCTGTGTGATTGAGGATGATACCAAAAAGTACCAAAGCCTTTAGTTTTTTCCGCATCGCCATTATCTGGTAAAGAGTTATGATGAATGGAAACAGCGATCGCAGGTTCTTGTTTATTAATTATCGTCTGACGTTCCCCCAAAGACACATCTCGATCATCTTCCCTCGTCATCACCACCTTAGCACCGCGCTTCACCAACTCATCTCGCAGCAATTGAGAAATTATCAAATTCACATCTTTTTCTAAATACCCAGTTGGTCCACTAGCGCCAGATTCTTTACCTCCATGTCCTGGATCAAGTACAATTTTGATGCCAGATAAAGGTAGGCGTTTACTATTTTTAAGCTGGGGTGGATGACGTAAAGTTAAAACCAAAGTTGTATTGTCATACCTCAGCTTATAGCCCCACTGTTGGAGCTTTTTGAGGTTAAAAGTATATTTGACCTGTGTGGGGCTTACCTGTTGCCAATCTAGGCGAGAAATTAGGGGATCATCATCTAGGCGAATTGTGTCTGTTTGAGCAGTGGTATTGTAAAGGGTAAGAGTGAAAGCATTATTTCCCTGTTCCACACTCACCGGCACAGCAGTTTCTAAAGGGAAACGAATCTCCGTCGCTTCAGCCAATTGCCGATAGCCGACACTCCGAATCACTGTCTGTGGTGCAACCGCACCTGATATAATTTTAGTTTCCTTGCTATTAATCCAAGCCCCATAGTCTAAGCGCAACCATTCACCTTCTTTTCCCGTAACACTTGCCATAGTTCCCTTTGGCAATGGTGTCAGTCGTGAATAATCGGTACTAGGTCCCGTGCGAGTAACGCCTGATTCTGATGCAATTTCCGCAACTGCTAATTGTGTGGGCGCGAGAATTTCGATTTTACCTAAACCAGTTTGAGTTATTCTTTGATCATTAAGTTGTAAATTAAATTGAGGTTTTCCTAAATCAGCAGCATTTGCGACTGTTGTACAACCTTGGTATTTGGTAAGAATAGAAAGATTAGGCTGATTTAACCCCGTCAAAATACTCGAATTTGGAGGTAATTGTGCAAGTGAAGGCTGGGGTAAAAGGGCAATATTTTGATTTACCAGATTAACCGAGACAGTAGCTTGAGGTGGTGCAACTGCACTAAAACAAATTAATTCTCCTGGTAATCTGGCAATATCGACAGCAGGAGTCAAGGAATCCTTAGCAAAGCCTAACCCTTGAGGTAATTCAGGTTGAGTAGATACCCTGATGATCTTAATCTCTCGTTCTTGATTTTGGTAACGAACTTTAAATATATTTTCTCCTAACTGTAAGGGAAAACTGGGGGAAAAATGCCCGGCTTTGCTACGGTTAACGAGCTTACCATTAATTAAAACTTGCCCGTCGGGGGGCGCTGTACCGATAAAAAATATTTTTTCTGTGCTGGTTTGGTAGTTTGTCGGGGGAAAAACTACTAAAAGTGGTTCTTGTGCTAACGCAACTGAGGAGGTGACTAAAAAATTAAATAATACTAATCCTAAGAGTTTTTTCATGGACAAACACAGAAGATTTCAGAATAGGGACTGTGGCACAATGGCCAAGATGGAGTCAAACATGAATGATGTGGAAATGGCAATACATTGGCCAAAAAGGTTGGGACGTGGAGTTATTGGGCAAAATTCATCCTCCAAACAAGCCTCGAAAATCGTCTACACAAATTCTCCTGCGGGAGCAAAATCTATATTTAGAAGTTGCTAGAAATTGAAAATACTATGACTAAGTTTATCTTTGTGACTGGGGGCGTGGTTTCCAGTATTGGTAAGGGAATTGTAGCAGCAAGTTTGGGACGTTTGCTCAAATCACGGGATTATTCGGTTTCGATTCTCAAGCTCGATCCCTATATTAACGTTGATCCAGGGACAATGAGTCCTTTTCAGCATGGGGAAGTTTTTGTCACCCAAGACGGTGCAGAAACAGATTTGGATTTGGGACATTACGAACGGTTTACTGATACTTCTATGTCTCGGTTAAACAGTGTTACTACTGGCTTGATTTATCAGTCAGTTATTAACAAGGAACGCCGAGGCGACTATAATGGGGGTACTGTTCAGGTAATTCCGCACATTACCAATGAGATTAAAGAGCGAATTCTCAGAGTTGCTAAAGAAACTAATCCTGCCGCGGTAATTACGGAAATTGGCGGAACTGTGGGTGATATTGAATCACTACCTTTTCTAGAAGCAATTCGTCAACTGCGAAAGGAAGTAGGAAAGCGTAATGTGTTGTATATGCACGTTACTTTGTTGCCTTGGATTGCTGCGGCGGGAGAAATGAAAACCAAGCCGACTCAGCATTCTGTCAAAGAATTGAGATCAATTGGCATTCAACCAGATATTTTAGTATGTCGGAGCGATCGCCCCATTCCGGTCGGCTTGAAACAAAAGTTATCAGAGTTTTGTGATGTCCCTGTAGAATGTGTTATTACCAGTCCAGATGCTCGCAGTATTTATGAAGTTCCAGTAATTTTAGAACGGGAAGGATTAGCTGAACAAGTTCTTAACTTACTACAAATGGAACAGCGTCAACCCAATATGACCCAATGGGAAAACATGGTAGACCGGATGTATAATCCTAAATATACCGTCGAAATTGCTATTGTTGGTAAATATGTGCGGTTAGGTGATGCCTATCTTTCTGTAGTCGAGTCTTTACGTCATGCGGCTATTGCGACCCATGGTGATTTGCGTCTGCGGTGGATAAACTCGGAAGTTTTGGAAAATGAACCACCGGAAAACTATCTTGCAGGTGTTGATGGTATCATTGTTCCGGGCGGTTTTGGTAGTCGGGGCATAGATGGGAAAATTGCGGCGATTAAATACGCCCGCGATCGCCAAATTCCCTTTTTAGGTTTATGCTTAGGAATGCAGTGTTCCGTGATTGAATGGGCGAGAAATGTCGAAGGCTTATCTAATGCCAATAGCGCCGAATTTGACCCATATACAGACAATCCGGTTATTAACCTCTTGCCAGAACAACAGGATGTAGTAGATTTAGGCGGGACAATGCGCTTAGGACTTTATCCTTGTCGGGTACTTCCCAATAGCCTAGCTTTCCAACTTTATCAAGAAGAAGTCATTTATGAACGCCACCGTCACCGTTACGAGTTCAATAATGTCTATCGTAGTCAGTTATTAGATTCTGGTTATTTGGTGAGTGGCACATCTCCAGATGGTAGATTAGTGGAAATTATTGAATATCCCAAACATCCTTTCTTTATCGCTTGTCAATTTCATCCTGAATTTCAATCTCGCCCCAACGCACCTCATCCTTTATTCAAAGGATTTATGACCGCTGCAATTTCTCAATTTCATTCGACAACTACCACACCCAAGCCTGTACAAGTTTCTTAGTTGTCAGTTGTCGGTAGGGGCGAAGCATTTGGAAGATAAAT
>NZ_VIKY01000300.1:0-51546 GCF_009711925.1 Dolichospermum sp. UHCC 0352
CTTCCAAATGCTTCGCCCCTACTGACAACTAACAACTGACAACTGACAGATCGATAATTTATCTTCCAAATGAATGCTTCGCCCCTACTAACAACTGACAACTGACAACTGACAACTAACTCATGACTACCATTCAACCTGCTAAAATTACCAAGGTGCTTGCTGACTCAATTGCGGAGGAAATTGGCTTTACAGCCGGTGATGCGATTGTGGCCATTAATGGCACACAACCTCGTGATTTAATTGATTATCAATTTTTGTGCGCTGATGAAATTCTGGAACTAGAAGTTTTAGATGCGACAGGGAAAACCCATCATGTCGAAATTGAAAAAGATTATGATGATGATTTAGGACTGGAATTTTCAACAGCTTTATTTGATGGTTTAATTCAGTGTAATAACCGTTGTCCCTTTTGCTTTATTGATCAACAACCACCGGGAAAACGGACTAGTTTATATTTAAAAGATGATGATTACCGATTAAGCTTTTTATATGGTTCTTATCTAACTTTAACGAATTTAACCGCGAAAGAATGGCAAAGAATTGAACAAATGCGATTATCACCTCTGTATGTTTCCGTGCATTCTACAGAACCAGATATAAGAATTAGACTTTTAAAAAATAATCGGGGTGGAGAAATATTATCACAAATTCGCTGGTTTCAAGAACGAAGATTACAAATTCATGCTCAAGTTGTTGTCTGTCCAGGGATAAATGATGGTGAACATTTAGAAAAGACATTACAAGATCTAACATCTTTTCATCCTGGAGAATTACCAACAGTAGCATCAATAGCAGTTGTTCCCGTGGGTTTAACGCGATTTCGTCCCCAGGAAGATGAACTCATACCTGTAACTAAGGAAAAAGCACAAGAGGTAATTTCTCAAGTTAAATTACTCTCTCAGAAATTTCGCAAAAAATATAATTCTAGTGTAGTGTGGTTAGCTGATGAATGGTTTTTAATTGCCGGGGAAGAATTACCTAGCGAAGCTGAATATGAAGAGTATCCCCAAATTGATAATGGTGTGGGTTCAATTCGCTTATTTATTAAACAATTTACCCAAACTGCAACTGAGTTATTACCACCGAAAATTACCAACCAACGCAGATTGACTTGGGTTGTCGGTAATGCAGTGGAAATAGCATTTCAACCCCTGGTACAACAATTAAATACTGTAGAAGGGTTAGAAGTGAATATGCGGGCTTTATGTAGCGATTATTGGGGACAGAGTATCAGTGTTACTGGGTTATTAACGGGACATGATTTACTGTTAAATCTTCAAGGACAAGATCTAGGAGAGGGAATTTTATTACCTAGTGTCATGCTTAAACATGGGGAACTGGTATTTTTAGATGATATGACGGTTGCAGAAGTATCCCAACAATTAAATGTCAGTATTTTCCCTGTGGCGGGAGTTGAGGAATTAATCAATACTTGTCTTCAATAGGATTGATGATTTACCAAAGTCTTTCCTATTCGACAACCATACTCAACACGGCTTAATTATTTGATTTAAGCGGGTAGGGGTTTAGCAATGCTAAACCCCTACAAATCTAGGTTTTTCGTGATTTTACAAAAGTCCATGTCCCAACCGTTTTGAGTATAACAACTGACAACTGGCAACTGACTAATGAATAGAAAGACAAAAATTTTAGTTATTGAAGATGAAAAATCAGTGCGGGAACATCTATTAGATTTGCTAGAATCTGAGAATTTTGAAGTTGTTGCTGCTGCTAATGGGAGAATAGGCTTAAATATGGCTATGTCAGAATATCCAGATTTAATTCTCTGTGATATGATGATGCCAGAATTAGACGGTTATGGCGTATTAACAGCATTGCGGCAAGAGCCATCAATATCAACTATTCCTTTCATTTTTTTAACTGCTAACTCGGCTAAATCTGATTTCCGTCAAGGGATGAATATGGGAGCAGATGATTACCTGACTAAGCCATTTACCAGGGCTGAATTATTGAGTGCTATCCTAAATAAGTTGAAAAATTATGCAAATTTAAAGAAGAATTTATTGGCTAATATTAATAAATTAACACCAAGAATGCAGTTGGTTTTAAATAATTTAAAAATAGCAATAAGAGAGAAAAATTTTGCAGATTTTGAGCTTCATTATCAACCAATTACCGATATTAATACTGGCAAAATTACCGCCGCAGAAAGTCTATTACGTTGGACAAATACGGAACTAGGAAGAGTATCACCACAGGAATTTATTCCTTTAGCAGAGACCAATGGATTAATTATTGATATTGGTAAATGGGTGTTAAATAGAGTTTGTCAGCAAATGCAAACTTGGCAAGATATTGGCATTTATAACTTAACCATAGCGGTTAATCTTGCATCAATTGAATTTAATCAACCAGATTTAATTCCCCAAATTATCAATTTGATATCTAGCCATAATATTCAATCAAATTGTTTAGAGCTTGAACTAACAGAAAGAATGATTATGGAAGATGTGGATATGGCAAGAGTAGCTATGAATAAACTACGCTCTTTAGGGGTAAAGATTGCCCTGGATGATTTTGGTGTTAGTAATAATTCATTGCTTACTCTCAAGCAATTACCAATGGATACACTCAAAATTGATCGTGATTTTATCCAAAATATTAATGATGATTACCGCAAAGCAGCAATTACAAAAAACTTGATTCAACTAGGACATGATTTGCAGCTAAAAATTATTGCTGAAGGGGTAGAAACTGAAGCAGAACTAGCATTTTTACGAGAAAATAACTGTGATGCTATTCAAGGCTTTATCTGTAGTCCACCATTACCTGCATTAGAATTCCAGAAGCTCTTATTGACCAATAAATCTTTATTTATTTATCCTAATGGTTAGAATAGATTTAAGTAGGTTAGCATTGAAAATCGTCGTTATGGCACTAGGCAAGAGGCAAGAGGCAAGAGTGAAGAGGGTTTGGGCGGCTCGTTTCCCACTTACCGCGAGGTTTTATGAATTCTCCCTCTCTTAATTGGTTCGCTAAAATATTCATCAAAGTCCCGCTAAAAACCTTGTTGATAGTGCCATTTGTTTTGCAAACCGTGGTGGTAGTAACACTGGTGGGTTATTTTTCCTACCGTAGTGGACAGGAGGCTGTGGAAAGTCTAGCAGATCAATTAATTACCGAGGTAGATAATCGCATTGAACAACATTTAAATAGTTATTTAGGCAAAGCCCAGGAAATCAACCGCACTAATATAGATGCTTTCGAGTCAGGAGTCTTAGATTTAAATGATTTTAACGCCCTGGGAAAATATTTTTATCGTCAGGTGCGATCTTTCAATTTTGCCTATGTTAACTTTGGCACTAAAGAGGGAGGATTTATCGGTGCTGGTTATGGGCTGGGTAATAAATTCGACATTGGAGAAATTCCCATATCGGACCAAAGCAAAAGCCTCAGCTACTCAGTAGATAACCAAGGAAATCGCCTCAAGTTAGTAGCTACTCTCAAAAACCCGCAATATAATAATGCTGCCTGGTACTTAGATGCGGCCAAAGCTGGTAAACCGATTTGGAGTTCTATTTATACATGGGCAAATGTACCTGGTCGCATCTGCATTTCCGCCAGCACTCCAGTTTATGACCAGCAGAAAGGATTATTAGGTGTACTTGGTATTGATCTCGAACTTTCGCACATTAGTGAATTTCTGAAAAAACTGGATTATGGAAAATCAGGTCATATTTTTATTATCGAGCGATCAGGGTTGATTGTTGCTAGTTCCCAAGGTGAATCTTCTGCCCCTACTGTCAATGGCAAAGCGACAAGATTACAAGCCCTGCATAGCCGTGAACCTGTGATTCGTGACATAACTCAGGATTTAATCCAGCGGTTTGGCAATTTGCAAGCTATCTCCAAAACCCAACTTTTTCACCCGTCTTTGTCACAAAAACTCTTTGTGAGAGTGACACCATACCGCGACGATTACGGCTTAGATTGGCTCGTGGTGACGGTGATTCCGAAATCGGAATTTATGGCAGAAATTCATGCTAATGCCCACAGAACCCTGATTATCTGTAGTTTATCACTGCTAATTGCTGTGGGAACGGGTAGTTTCACTGCAAACTGGATAGCTAAACCAATTTTACGCTTGAGTCGAGCTAGTCAAGCTATGTCCAAAGGAGTATGGCAAGAGTCTTTATCTGAAGATATAACAATTGCAGAACTCAAGGTTTTAGCAACATCCTTTAACCAGATGTCCACTCAAGTCAAAAAAGCTTTTCAGGAATCAGAAACTAAATTTTCGACCATTTTTCATACTACTCCTGACCCTGTTTGGATTGCCACCTTAGCAGAAGGAAAATTTTTGAATGTTAATGAAAGTTTTTGCCAATTTTGGGGAGATACACCAGAAAATATCCTTGGCAAAACCAGTGAGCAATTAGGATTGTGGAAGAATATAGAGAATTTACACCACTTCAAAGAGAGACTAATTAATGAAGGCAGTATCGTCAATTTTAAACTGGTAATTTGTACTCAATCCCAGCAAACTAAAACCGTTCTCATCTCAGCTAAGGTGCAATACTTGGGTGAACAGGATTGTCTGATTGGTGTCATCAGAGATGTTAGCGATCTCTACGATGAACTTCGTTTACGCAAACAGACAGAAATCGCCTTGCACAAAAGTGAAGCTATGTTGTTAGAAGCCCAGCAGCTTGCTCACATTGGTAACTGGGACTATGATGTGATCACAGGTAAAATTACTTGGTCTACTCAGCTATTCCAGATTTTAGGACGTGACCAGACACTGGGTGAACCTACTTACGAAGAAATTCTCCGGCTTCACTATCCCCAAGATGCCGAACAGTTACACCAGGCAGTTGAGCGATCGCTCTCTACAGGAGAATCCTATCAATTGGAACTGAGGGTTGTCAAGGCAGATGGCTCTTTTCAGTATACAGAAGCTAGAGGCAAGGCCGAACTCAATGCCCAAGGACAAGTGATTCGGCTGTTTGGCACAACCCAAGACATGACTGAGCGCAGACAAATAGAAGATCAACTGCGAGCGAGTCAGCATTTTATTGAACAGATTACAGAACTAACGCCAAACCTACTGTATATTTACGACCATATCGAACAGCGTAATGTTTACATAAATCGTTCTGTTGCCGAAATATTGGGCTATTCTGCCACAGCGATTCAGTCCATGGGAGCTAACTTGTTTCCTATTATTTGTCATCCCGATGATCTATATCTGGTCTATCAGTCCATGCAACAGCTTGATAGTCTGCAAGATCGTGAGTTCGTGGAAGTAGAGTATCGCGTTAAGAATGCTCAAGGGCAATGGTGTTGGCTTTATAGTCGAGATATGGTGTTTTCTAGAACTGCGGATGGTAGGCTAAAGCAAACTTTAGGAACGTCCCAAGATATCAGCAAACGCAAAAAAGTAGAATTAGCTTTGCGAGAAGCAGAATATAACCTCAGATTAGCAAATCAGGAACTGGAAAAACTAGTCAATATTGATGGGTTAACGCAAATTGCCAATCGTCGCTGTTTTGATCATCGTTTAGAGCAAGAATGGCAGCGACTATACCGAGAACAGGAATTTTTATCTTTATTGTTATTTGATGTTGATTATTTTAAACGCTATAATGATGCCTACGGTCATCTACTAGGGGATGAATGCTTGATTAAAATTGCTCAGTCTGTACAACAGGTTATATTCCGTCCGGCGGATTTATTGGCTCGCTATGGTGGGGAAGAATTTGTGGTTATTTTACCCAATACGGACATTGATGGGACGATGGTGATCGCTCAACGAATTCATACTGCAATTCAAGATTTAGCAATTCCTCATCAAGCCTCGAAAGTAAGTAATATAGTTACTATTAGTATCGGCATTAGCAGTTTGATACCTACTTCCGAATTATCACCATCAAACCTGATTGAACAAGCTGATCAAGCACTCTATCGAGCTAAACAACAGGGACGCAATCAGTCTGTACTGTGATTTTTGGGATTTTGATGATTTTGATGATTTTTTATTAATGACTCCTGATTCCTCCTAAAACCATCCTTCTTGTTCGAGGGTTTCGATTAATTGTAAACCGCGAGGATCTCCTACGCCTAGAAGTGAGGCTTTGGTATCTGCTCTCACTCCTAAGTCTTTATCTTCGGCAAAAGCTTGGATTAATGCGTCTATAGCTGTGGCATAGACGACGTTAGATGGTAGTTCTTTACAAAGCTGGCCAATTGTCCAAGCGGAGTTACTTCGCACAGCGGCGATGGGGTCTGTAACTAAGGCTTCAATTAGGGCAGGAATTGCGCCGACGATGGCTTCATAACCTACTTCTGTCATCTGTGCTAGGGCGCTGGCTGCCCAGAGACGGACGGCGGGAATATCGGTTCTCAGGGCATTAGTGAGGGGTGCTAAGGAACGGCGATCGCGGCAATTACCCAAAGCCCAAACTACACCTTTACGAACATAACCATTAAAATCGCGGTTAAGTTGCATAATCAACGGTTCTACGGCTTCCTTGGCGGGGTTGCGGCCAATACCGTAGGCTGCACTGACTCGCACTAGGGGACAATTATCTGTTAGAAGATGGATGAGATAAGGTGTTGCCCGTTCATCTTGAATATCACAAAAAGCACGCGCTGCTAACATCCGTTGTTGAGGCTGGGGATTTTCTAAAAGTACCAGCATTAATTCGGGATCAGGTTTTTCCACTTCTGATTCATCAGCAAGTGGTTCTATTTTATCTAAGGGGCTTCCTAGCTCCGCTTCGGTATCGAGTAGGCTGAGTTCGTATTCGTCGTACATAATTATTTCACTGTAACCCTATTCCCCGTTCCCTGTTCCCTGTTAAGAGTTCCCTAACTCAAGTGATTTTACCATCCAGAGGGATTGTTCTTGATAACCAAGTTGATGATAAAGATTTAATGCGGGTGTATTTGATTGAAATACTTGTAGTCCGATTTGGCGATCACCTTTTTGTGTAGCCCAATCTTCTATATAAGCCATCAATCCTTTACCAATGCCTCTGTGTCTATATTCTGGGATGACGTAGAGGAGAAAGATATGCGGATGGCGATCGCCACTAACCTGATCTATCGCATTCCCCACCCATAAACAAGCTACGGGTGATTGGTAATTGGTAATTGGTAATTGGTGAAGAATTTCCTCCCCTACCTCCCCTACCTCCCCTGCCTCTTCATAAACCCACCATACAGGGGTATCACGACAGAAGTATTGCTCAACTGTATGTGCCAAGTGGGAAAAATCTTGATCAGGGAATTGTTCTTGGTAACTCCTTTGCATAAACTTAACCAAGAGGGCTTTATCGAGAGTAGAACCTTGGCGAAAAGAATAGCCTGGAAGTAAATTCACAATAGACCTATTCCCCAATTACTTAATTATTATCCCAATGGGGGCAGGGGCTGCCATATCGGAGGGTAAAAAGATGCGGGCGCTGACTGCTACTAAGGCAAAGGTAAATATCAAGATTGCCAGCATTGGGGCGATGTATTGACGAAGAATAGCCATGTTGTTGATTGTAAATAAATAGCAGAAGTTATTGAACTGATTCTAGCAATTATTTGGGTTTAGCAAAGCATGGCTTTGACACTCTCAGGGAGCCAAGCCACTGAGATTCTGCGGACAGAATAGACTTGGGTAACACCCAAAGCCTGATTCTCGCTACGGTCGTCAAACACCGTCTACCCAGTAAGCCTAAGTCTAAGCTTAGATTGCTGGCTACTTTTTTTAAAATATTCGCACTGCCGTTTAAATCGGCGTTAACTATTGAGCCATTACTTGACTGATATAAGCCACGTTTAAGACGCTTTCCTGATGCTTTCCACCCTTCTGGCTTTTCGCCATACTTGGGTAGGGAGTCTCCATCTAGAAAACTAGCTTTTGACGTATATGCTTCTTCAGTTTCTTGAAATCTAATACCGTGCAAATCACAAAGTTGTTTCAACCTATCTTTGAGTTTACCCAAAGGCATTTGAACGAACTTTTGGTTATTGATTCTACCCATGGTGGCATTAGATTTAAAGCCTTCGTTCCAACCAATTACTAATGTGCCAATGCCATATTTTAAGCAATGGTCAATAATTAGTTTCGCTGCTTTATTAATACCATCACGCATTTGATGGTTACGTTTACGGGTTACACGGTCTAACCAAGCATCCCAATAAGCTTCTGATTTCCCCTCTTTTCTTGTTGATATTTTCTTGTTCCAAAGCTGATTCATGGCTTTCATTGACCGGGCATCAATCAATAGGGAATTACCCAATGTATCAACACAAGCCGCTAAATTATCAGCCGTTCCCAAGTCAATAGACAGAGCTTGATTAATGTCTAAATCATGCTGTTGTTTCTCAACTTCGTAAGACATCTCTAAATAAAAAGTACCATTTTTAGGTATGATAGTAAACTCTTTAACATTTGCTATGTTTAAATTTGACGGCATTGGTAGAAAAAATTCAGAAATTCCAAACCATCTTTTAACTGTTAATCCCAACGAAAATCTAAGTTGTCCATTAACTAGAGTTGGTTTTTGTCCACCGCTATTAGGATAGGCGACTTTAAAAAGTTTAGAACTTGTTAGATATCCGGGTACTTTGGGTTGAAAGTGTAATTGTCCTTTAAGAAACAAAGAACGCAATTCTTTAAATGATTTAAATGCCTCAATTACAGACAATAAAGTTTGTTGTGCGGGTGTAGAAGGCAAAGATTTCGCAACCATAGTTTTAGAAACTGAAGGTTCGTAAGCTAAATCAAATTTACCCGTTAACAACTTTCCAGTTTTAAAAAAAGTTTGTCTAGCGAAATAAATACCGCTGTTGTACAACTTCCCTGACTGCTGACAGAGATAATCTAATACCGCTTTTGTTTCATGATCGGGAGACAACAAAATCTCCTGTACTCCCATTGACTTTTTGAGTTTAGACATTGAGTTTAGACATTGTTTCGACCGCCAATGCTGTGACAATATAATCATATCATATTAATAGCAGATTGAGTGTATGTCTAGAAAAAAAGGAACTGTTATTTATTTGTCTGACGAAGATAAGGCAAAGTTAGAAAGAATTGCCGCAAACTGGGGAGTGTCTCAGTCATCGGCTACGCAAAGATTGATCAGAGAATACAAGCTAGAGTAGAAAATACCACAGCGGTTAAAACCGCTCGTGCCGTTTTCCTCTCAGCACTAAAGTGTCTGAGTTTCCCACTTACCGCGAGGTTCTATGATTGCTGATCCTGGTCTAATTCATTTAAGACTTTTTCACAGTACCAATTTTCGGGCATTCCCGGAACGTTTTGTTTGGCTTGTTCAATTAGTCTTTCCGCTGCCGCTACGTCCCCAGATAATCTAGCGATGAGGCGATTTTTGAGGTAGTTGCCGGTCACTTCTTCATCTGGTTGGTTGGGGATGGTGGGACTGATAACTTGCAGCGGTTCACGGCGCAGTTGCCAAAATAATACGTAATAAAGTGTCCCAAAAATTAGAATCAAGCTAATAGTTCCCAAGAGTGTGAGGAAATTAAAAGCCAGATTTTGTAAAACTAATTGTGAGAGGACATAGCCCAGTAATAGACCTGTGACTATCAGAACGAATGTACCGACCAGAATAACTACTTGTGTTCCCATATATCTTCTTCTTCTAGTCCTGGTCTAGTTGCTGCCAATACTTTGGGATTCCAAGGGGCAACAATAGGTAATAGTAGCAAACCAGGTAGCGCCGCCACAAGAGAAAGTAAGAAAAATGTCGGCCAACCTGTGGCTTTTGCCCAACTTCCTGCGGGTGCGGAAAGTACGTCTCGACTAATGGCCATGAGGCTGGAGAATAACGCAAACTGGGTGGTTGTGAATCGGTGGTTACAGAGACGCATTAAAAAGGCGACTGTAGCGACTGTGACTAATCCAGCCGAGAAGTTTTCAATGTTTACGGCTATGACTAACAGGGAATAATCTTTTTTATCAGCGATGCCTTCGGCGCGCGGAGCTATCGCTAGGGCATAATAACCTAAGTTACTCAATAATTGCAGCCCCCCAAATACCCACAAACTGCGATTTAAGTTAATTTTGGTCATGATCACACCCCCAGCTAATACGCCGACAGTGGTGGCAAGAAATCCCATCCCAGCTTGAATTGCGCCGATTTCGGTTTTGGTAAAGTCTATTTCTCTCAGAAATAAGTTGGCTGTGATGCCGACGAGGGAATCACCTAGTTTATAAAGTAATATAAAACCTAGTGTTAAACTCGCTTGTTTGATACCAAAGCGGTGAAAAAATTCTTTAAAGGGCAGGAAAATAGCTGTTTGTAAGTTTTCAGGTGGACTATCTTCGCTAACTTCATTTAGGAGGGAGTTTGGTAATAATACGGATGTCGTTATCCAAGCCACTAATAATCCTGCTAATAACCAATAAAATACAGGTTGGGGAATGAAGCCGACAAAAACGCCAGCTATTAACCCTGCTACTAGTAACGTGATCATGACTATAAAAATCACGTCTTTGCCAGAAATGGGGGCTAGTTGTGTTTTATTTTGTAGTTTGTGTTCTGCGGGCGACCACAAAGTAGTAAATATACTTCCCGCCATAATCACTGCCATGAGCAAATATACGACATTCCAAGGTAAGTAATCTGCTAAGACTAAGGCGAGGGAACTGGTAATAAATAGGGCGATCCGGTAGCCTAATACCCACACAGATGCCCCTGGCTGCGCCTCTAGGGGGTTTAAAATGTCTGTCCGGTAGGCATCACCAGCGATGTCCTGGGTGGCGCTGAGGAAGGTAATAATCAGGCAATTGATGGCGAGGATTTGTAATACTTGTTCGCTTTGGGCTGGTTGTTGAAGGGCAAGGGCAGCGATCGCTAATACTAACCCAATTTGGGTAATAATTAACCAACCTCTTCTCCCACCTAGCAATGGTGGTGTAAATCTATCTAATAGGGGCGACCAGAGAAATTTTAAGGAATAAGGTAAACTTAATAACCCAAATAAGGTGATTTTGGCAATATCAACTTTGGCATCTTGCATCCATAGTTGTAGGGTTCTACTCGTGAGGAATAGTGGTAAACCTGATGCAAAACCTAGTAATAATAAAGCACCCATTTTCTGGCTTTGGAAGGCCTGTCGGAGTGCTTGAATTTCTTTCATACAATAAGTGCAAAATCAGGATTTTACTTTTTTTGTGGCCTGTTCAATTAGATCTTCAATTTTCTTAATATTCTGATCTCCGGCTAAGTAACCAATACCTCGATGTAAATGTAAGCGAAATTGCGTAATTAGGGTTTCTCTATCTGTATCTAATCCGTCGTTGTAGCAGCGTTGTTTGAGGGCTAAAAGTAAAATATCGGACATTTCTCCCCCAAAAACCCGCCATGTCATTTCGACGTTGCTATCTTGGGGGATAGGTACGGGGGAAGGTGCGGCGGCTTCTGCAAGGGAACGACAAAACGCCCACCGGCATAATATGTTCCATTGTTCGATTTTGGTGCTGCGTTTGAGTTTTAGGAGTTGTTCTTTGGCTGTTTGGGAAAGTTTGATTCTTTCTATTGGTGATTCCATGATTTTGGTAAAAAATATGAATTGAGTTTCGCGCAAAGGCGCTAAGGAGCAAAGACGCAAAGGAAGAAATTAAGAGGAGTTGGAGTTTACCAAAAATAACCGGCTTTGATTGTGGTTTCTCTTTTGTTGGAGTTATATTGGAGTAGGTATTCGCGGGCTATGGCTTCGGTTTCTTTCAGGTTTTGATATTCTTTTTTGCCGATTTCGGTGTCAGTGGAAAGGAGGATTACTTGATGGCTGGCTGAGGGAAAGTATCTTTCTACTAGGTTGTTGCGGTGGGAGGAGTCTAGTCTTCCTAATGGGGTGTCTATGGCGATAGGTAAGCGTCTTCCTGATACTTTGGCTAATCCCCACAAAAATGCGATCGCTAATAGTTGTTTTTCACCGGCGGAAAGCCGATGTTTGGGGACTTGTTTTCCGTTTAAATCATATAATGATAAGCCGAAGGTTTTGCTGTCTATAGCTATGCGATGTACTAGGTCTGATTTATGTAATAAATATAGAAAACAGTTTTTGACTTCTTCTTCTAATTTATTCAATTTTCTCAAAGTCAATCTTTCTCGAAATACTTTTAATGTTTGTTGAACTTTTAATGCAGAATCAATAATATGTTCACTATTTTGATATTTGATATTTTGTACAGTATATTCATTTAGTTCTTGTCTCAATTTTTTGGTTTCTGTATCTAATTCTATCAGTTTTTGAGTCATTATGTCTGACTGAGATTTAATTTTATTAAATTCAGTTTGTGCCTCTTTTACTGCTTTTTGTAGTTTTGTATATTCTTCGGGTGCAGCCGCAGTTTGTACTTGTCTTTCTAAGGTGAGAATTTCTTCTTCATAATTAGTTAATTCATCTAATTGCTTTTGGGCGGTGTTTTGGGAAACCTGTAAACGATAAGTTATATTGTCAAGTAAACTTAAACTTTCTTCATCTCCATTTAACCAATTATTTTCTGTTGATAAGTTATTGGTATATAAGTTATTGATATCTTCAGCTAAAAAAGATTGAATATTAGTAACTTTATTATTTTCTAGATTTAATTGTTGTAGCCAATTCAATAATCTTTCATCTCTAGCAATTAAGACATCTTTCGCTAATTGAATTTGTTGAGTTTTCAGTTCTTTTTCTCCCTGTCTTTGCACTTGAGATAATAAAGGACTAATTAAGGCTAAAGGTAAAACATCAGCAGCTAGTTCACACAAAGATTCACGGACATTATTCGCAACTTTAATTTTCTCTTCCTTTTGTTGTTCCAACTGACTACGTTCAGCAGCAATTTTACCACCTTCATTCACAAATCTATCTAAAGCCTCTTCATGAACTTTTTCTAATTCTGTAACTTGAATATTTATATCTGCTAGTTTTATCTGATTGTTTTCATATTCTGCCTGTTTTTCCTGAAGTCGGGTTTCTATTTCTGCTAATTTTTCTAAATCTTTAGTATCTGCAAATTCCCGTTTTTTGCGATTTACTAATATCTCTAAATCAATTGCCAATTTATCAGCTAATTCTAAACCCAAAAGTCCGTTAATAGCATCTACAACTATGGGCGGGGGTATTTCCTGTTCTGCAAGTTCTTTAACTTGTTCACCGTCAAAGAGAAATAAATTAGAAATACCTAAAGGTAAAATATTTTCTATATATTCATCCCAAATATTTACTAATGAATCAATTGGCCATGTTTCATCATCTCCTAATATTCCTAATTGGTCTTTTCCGTCTTTAGGATTTTTTTCCCAAGTTCGGACAACGCGATATTTTATTGGTCTATCTTCTTCAATATGTTCAAAAACTAATTCAATTCTAGTCTTTTCTGTAGGGGTACTTTTACTATTTACACATTGGGTAAGAAAATCACTATAACTCAAATTTCCCCTGGTTGAACATTGGGCGCGTTGTCCATATAATGCGAGGCGAATGGCATCCATGAGGGTGGTTTTTCCGCCGCCATTCATTCCTCCTAAAAGGATAATTGGGCGGGCGTTATCTTCGTCAATTTGGGGGTTGAGGTTGATGATTTGTTTTCCAGCATAAGGACCGAAGTTTTGCAAGACTAGTTCTAGGAAGATCATGGGTTTTTGGGTTGGGTATTCTAGTTTTTTTAAACGAACCACAGAGGCACAGAGGACACAGAGAAAGAGAGAAGGGAGATATTTATCTCGTTCCCTGTCTCTGACAGGGAATGCTGTCAAGAGGCTCTGCCTCGGTTATAATGAGTTGAGGTAAAACCTCAAAATTGGCATTCCCAGCCAGAGGCTAGGAACGAGGGTGGGGAGGATATTCTATTGGTCTGGGTTATCATCTGGGTTCTTTTGTGCATATTTGAAGTTAGCCCAAGTTTGTGGTTTACTCTCTTGTTTTTCGGCGGTATCTCCTAAACTTAATTGTTTGAATTTTTCCCGAATTGTCGCAACATCACCTTCTAATGCTGCTTGTCTTAAATCCCGTTTTAAATGGGCATTTGCGATCGCTTGTTCTGGTGAACGGGAACTTGTATCAAAGCATTTTTCTAGGCTTTCGTAGATACCCACACGGCGAGTTTTTTTCTTAAATTGTCTTTCTGTATCTAATAGTCTGGCCATTAGTTCTAGGTGCATTCCGTCACCTTCACAAATTTCTTCTAATACTCCCCATTCATCGCTACCAAGTATGCTTTGATCTGCACCAGGACGAGGATCTTTAAATACTTCTCCTGTGACTTCTTCGTATATGCGGGGGACACTATCATCAAATTCGTGTTTTTCTTCTAACCATATTCGGCGAATTTCACTCAATTCTGCTTGAGAAATAAGGGTAATATCGCGCATATTTTCGGGCGCATTTTCACGCATTTCTTTTTGCGCTGTTAATAATTTTCTTAACCAATATTCTCGCCAATATTTTGTATATGGACCATGTATAGGTTCAATAGATGCTTCACCATTTACATTACGTTCAAATAATTGAACTTCTCCCCAGATACGACGGAAATCTCTTTTTTCGCGGTCACGGTCAACATCTAATTCAGCACGAAAATCCACTAATGGTTGTAACCATTCTTTTTCTTCATCATTTTGAATCATTGCTTGCATAGATTTATCACTGTTAACCAATGTGCAAACCCAGCAACCGAAGCGAGAACTTCCACAACTAGGAGTAGAAGTATCAACAACTAAAGGACATTCATTATCTGCTGTTGCACCTCTATACATAGTAAATAAATCTTTATTGCTATATCCCCAAGGGTTTGAAAACTGCATTAAATATAGCCAAACTTCATCAGTTCGCCAATCTTCAATAGGTGTGTAAAGTAGAGAATTTATCAAATTAGGATGAGGACAAAGACGCTCTCTAACTCGACCTGCTTCACGTTTCATCATTATCAAACCGCGAGTTATGCTTTCAGTTTTGCGAGTTCCTAAAATAACTATTGTTTCACCATTAGCTCTCACAACGTCACGAATAAAAAGATTAGAAGGCTCAATTTTTAGCCGTCCGGTACACCAGCGGAATTTATTGCGCGGTGCTGGGTAGCCTTTACCAATTAAACCTGCCCAATATGTTTGTTTAGTTTCTGGTTGCAGCAAATGAGGTTGTATTGGCATTTTTTGCTCTTCAGCCGCTACTTCCATTTGTTTTAATGAGCTTTTTACCCAAGCAGAAACATAGGGATTTTCTACACCTGTATCTGTCGTAATTACATGAATTGGTTTAGTTCTTTTTTCCGCTGGAAGTCCAGAAATTGCATTCCAAATAAGCTGTAAAGTAGCAGTGCTATCTTTTCCACCTGAATAGCCTACTACCCAAGGTATCTCATCTAAACAATACAATTCTTGAATTTCTGTCGTCAAAGCTTGGATATACTCCACTAACTCTGGTACAGTACGATTCGGTTGATTTTTATTTTCTGGCTGTTGTGCTGTAGTCATTTTTCCCTACCTGTGGATACATGAACATAGAATCAATACTTCCCTTTGGGGGGATGGAATCATTTAGTATATAAATAAATCTAAGCTATGCGTGCAGCATATTTTTAAAAATTGCATCCCTAGTATCCATTTTTTTGGACAATAAAGCAAGAGTTAGTAACTAAGTTTTCAAAAATTAACATGAATGATAGTACAGATACACTAAATAATCAACTCGCTAACGAGTATTTAGAACGGGAAAATCAGGATAAACAGGTATTAGCTTTACTGCTAGACAGGTTTTCAGAGAAAAAAGACCAAATTCTTGTTCAAAAGACCGAAATGGGTGGTACAGAGGCTTATGTAGGTTCTGTGACATTGGAATGGTTCGCGGGACGGGTACATTTTGCGTCTGGTTTACCCCTGCTGCAAAAAAAGTACAACCCAGAGACAGAGAATATTGAAATTGACGCTGATAGTATTGATGACATTCAACAACGTCCTGTTGATTGGTCGCGTCAAGCACCGTTAGTACAGTATTTAGCAGCGAGGAAAAATCATAAATTTCCGGCTGTGTTGGTGGTAATTAATCAACCTTGGGTAGATAACCCCAAAGCAGCGGAGTGGGATAGTCAAGGACGGGCTAAAAAGGCGACTACTGATTTTATACCTTTAGATAAAGATGGTAAAGTCGGTTTACTGAATATTTCTGAAGACAATGTGACAATTTATGCTTTAGATGGTCAGCATAGATTAATGGGTGTCCAAGGTTTAATGGAGTTAATTAAATCTGGTAAACTTCAACGTTATAAAAAGGATAAAACTGCGGATGATAGTTTTATTACCTTATCTGATTTGATTGAGAAATATCAAGTAGAACCTGCTTATTTACAAGGTTTATCTAAAGAAAAAATTGGCATTGAGTTTATTTGTGCTGTGAATACCGGGGAAACTCATACAGAAGCAAAACGACGGGTAAGATCAATTTTTGTTCATGTAAATTTAATGGCTGCACCTTTAACTAAAGGTCAGTTAGCACAATTAAATGAAGATGATGGTTTTGCTATTGTAGCGCGAAAAATTGCCGTTACACATCCACTTTTAGAACAAAAACCTAATCGCAATCCCCGTGTTAATTGGAATAGTGCCACAGTAGCCGCTAATTCTACAGTTTTGACTACCCTGCAAGCTTTACAAGATATGTCTGAAAGGTATTTGGGGCAAAAGTTCCCCCACTGGAAACCTTTGGAAAAAGGGTTAATTCCCATGCGTCCAGAAAATGAAGAAATTCAGGAAGGAATTGCCGATTTTAGACTACTTTTTGATAATTTAGCTAATCTTCCCAGTTATAAAATATTGGAACACGAAGATACAACTGTTTTGCGGCGCTTCCATTTTGAAAAAGACGGAGGTGAGGGAAATATGTTATTTCGTCCAGTTTCTCAAGTTGCTTTAGCGCAAGCTTTGGGAACTTTGGTGTTTAAAAAAGATTTTGCTTTGACGGATATTTTTAAGAAGTTAGAGAAATTTGACCGTCAAGGGGGTTTTAGTAGTATGGAATATCCTCACTCTTTATGGTATGGGGTTTTATATGACCCCAATAAAAAGCGGGTACAGGTAGTAGGAAAAGATTTAGCTGTGAAGTTATTTATTTATATGTTGGGAGGAATGACTGAAAAAATGGAAGTTACTGCTTTACGTAAAGCTTTAGCTAATGCTAGGACAATGGAAGAACAAACTATAGGTTTTGATGGAAAATTGGTAAAACCGCAAGATGTAGGACTTCCGATTATTTTATAATAATAGCTAATTATGGCTGAAATATATGATGACGATGCCATTGTAAAGCTTCAATATCTGGAAAATATTTCTCTACTTTCGGTAATATGAGTATTTCCCCATGAAATTCCGTTATTGTTCTAGCATGGGGAGATACTTCTTCTAATTCTTTACTAACGATAATTTTGTATTTATCGTCAACAGCAAACCAACCTCTATCAAAAGCCCAATGATGATTTTTACAAAGTGCTATTCCGTTATGTATTCTACTGTCATAAAAAGCAGAAAATGGTTTTATATGTGCGCCGTCAACAATATTTTGATTACCAGTTTTAGTAACTTTTAACCCACAAAAAGCGCATTGACAATCATATACAGAAACAACCGCTTTTCTAAAAAAGGCATTTCTAATTAGTGTTTTTTTTAAACTCCATTTAGGGTTGTTAGGTAAATTTTCAATATCATCTAGTTTTTCTACTTCTGGATAATCTTGAAAAGTTTGATTAATTTGTAGAAATTCTTCAATTTCATCTTCATTATCCGAGAAAAAAGCGGCTACAAGTGCATCAATTAATTCTTTTCGAGAAGATTCATCTTGTAAGTAGTTAAATAATTCACTGTCTAAATATGCGTATTCAACAGCCTGTTTTAATTGGTTAGTTGTTTTTGGTTGTAAATTATTAAAACCTGCTTTAATTTCTACGTGCCAAAATCTCTCACTTTGGAGATGAAAAAATGGATAGTGTAAACCTCCTTTATAAGATTGTGAGCCAATAACATTCCAATATTTATTAAAAGCTTGAATTAATTCATCTGAGACAAAAATTTGATTATTGGTAATAACTCCTCTCATAATCAAATCAATTACGGTTAAAAGTAATATTGGTTTATATTGAGCATTACCACGTTTTCGGCTACTACTTACTTTTAACTTAGAAAACTTTTCACAATAAAAACGAAGACTATTCATATCTCACTACTTTATAAAAACGCGAACAAAATGGATTATTTTAAAAATCTAGTTAAATTAAATTCTCCTTCTATATTATTTTCTTGATAATCTATTGCTTTTCTTAAAATCAATAGAAATTGTATTTCATAATCAACAACTCCGCGCAGTTCACTTTGTAATATTTCTAATCCCCCATTAGCATACTCTTCAAATACTTGAGTCCGTTTATCCTCATATACATCTTCTCTAGAAGCAAGTATTTGGATATCACTTGTCTCAACAATTCCTAATAATTTGATAATTTTGTCATAACCCAGTGAAGCAAAATTTTCTTGTGGAATTGGAGAAGGCTCTCTTTTTGTAGTATCTCCCAGAGGAACACTTTTTTTATACTTTACTCCTAATGCTGCCGCAAATATCATCACCTCCACATAAGTTTGGAAAAGTCCCGGTGTTTCCTTAGACGCTAGTAACGACTTCACCAACTCAGCCTTATCTTGAGCAATTTTGATTCTATTTGCAGCCATAATTATAAAATATACACCCTTAACATCATAAACCAAACCTAACCTACTAATACTACAATCTTATCCTCCTCTTTGCGCCTTTGCTCCTTAGCGACTTTGCGCGAAACAAAAAATCAAAAAACATCCTCATAAACCAGAGAAAGAGGAAACGTAAAATCAACACTAACTAAATGTACATTATCACCCTCAACAAAAGGATGTAACTCCCATAAACCCCTATCATTTAAGCGAAAACAATCCAAACCGATTTTATCAGCACTAATTAAAACATATTCTTGCAAAGTTTGAATCCGTCTATACTGCTGAAACTTACCCCCCCTATCATAAGCTTCCGTACTCGGAGAAAGCACCTCAACAATTAAGCAAGGAAATTGAATAAACTTAATAGCTTGTTTATCCCGTTCATCACAACTTACCATGACATCAGGATAATGAAACGGACCATTTTCCGATATACCCACTTTAGCATCTGCCATAAAAGGACGACAATTACCACCCCGCAAATGATTTTTTAACCCAGAAGCCAAATTTAAAGCAATAGTAGTATGGGGAATAGTTCCCCCAGTCATAGCAAAAACTTCACCATTGATATATTCATATTTAATATCTTGCTGTTCCTCCCATTCCAAATACTCCAGAGGACTCATATAACTTTTCTCAAAATTAGCAACCATTTCTTTCTTCCTCCTTTGCGACTTTGCTTCTTAGCGACTTTGCGCGAAACAAAAATTATTTATTCAACCTCAACAATTTCAGTATATTCAAAACCATTCAAACTCTGACGAACCAAAGCATATCGTTCCCTCCCCAACTCAATAAAATCCTGTTCACAATTAGGCTTAGAAGAATAATAAACCAAAACATATTCCTTCCCAATCTTATCAGCAATTTCCTCCTCAACCTCAACCCTCCATTGAGTCTTAGTCACCAACACAACCAACTGATTTGCTAACTTAGGAATAGTTCGCGCAATGTGACGACGAGAATTAGCATCTAAACTCCCAAAAGGAGAATCCATAACAATAGGAAAAGTGCTACTATCAGGAACCATCATCATTTTCCGCTTCTCACTCCAGTCACGCACCTTATCAATAATACTAGCGATAAAAGATAAACTGAGAATTTGATTTTCTCCCGTAGAAGCTGCGACTGGTGCTTCAAATCCCGTCGTATTTTCCACCAAACTCAACTCATACTTTTCGCTGATTTTGGGAACATAAGGAGTAAAAGAAATATCTGAGAAAATTTCCTGTACCCGCTGTTCCAATTGGAGACGAAATTGATTTTCTTGACGGTTTTTAACTTCCGATAATCTGTCAATTGCATCTTGAGTAGCATTAATGCGACGCTGTGCTAAAGATTGTTTTTCCTCATTTTGTTTTTGCTTAGATATTTGTTTTATCAAAGCATCAATAGCTGTTTTTAGATGAGAAACTTCCTGTTGATTTGCACCTTGTTCTCGATTTAAGTCATCAATTTTAGCTTCAATTTCATCCAGACGTTTTTGTAAACTACTAATTTCCTCATTGGGATCTTTTCGGAGTTGTTCTTGAATAGTTGCTAATTCCAATTCAACTTGATTAAGATTTTCCCGTAACTGTTGAATTCGTACTTGTTCCCTGTCCGCTTCTTCCCAAAAAGCAACTGCTTGTTTATCAATTTCATCAACTTGCGCGCTCATTCTAATTGCGGTTTCTTCTACAGTGGAAGAACCAGATTTTCTCATTAAATTTTTGACATGAAAATGGGTGTGAGTTCCTTCCCTTAAATCTGCACCACAAATACAACGTCCAGTATTGAGTAAATCATTGACAAATTCCCGGGAAATTCCCGCAGTTAATTCACCTTTTTGTTTTAAATCTGTAAATATTTCCCGAAACTTAGCGGTAGTTTCCGATAACAGAACAGTATAACCCCGTGCAGAAATAACCTTTTTCAAATTCTCCCGTGTTTTTTTCAACTCTTCCCGCAAACTATCTTTTTGAGATTCTAAACTTTGCTTTCTTTCCTGTAATTCCTTAACAGCACTCAATTCTCGTAACTTGTTACTAACTTCCTTTTTGAAAGTCTGTTGACATTCCAACTCTTGATTTATTTCCGTTTGACGTTTATTAATATTGTCAATTTCCAGTTCTTGCTTTTCTTGCTGATTCAATAACTGTTTAGTTTCCGCGTCACCAATATGTTTTAACTCAGTTTCTAAACTCTTTTTAGCATCTTTCAAGTGTTTAATCGAAAGTTCAATAACTTCCACACCCAAAAAAGTTCTAATGGCTTCAGAAATTTCCGCTTTATTATCAGAACGGACAATTTCTTCAATGCGTTCACCGTCAAAGAAAAAATATTGATGTAAACTTGCTGGTAAAATCTGAGTTATAATTTCCTCAGCTTGCTGAAGTGGGAAATACCATTTTCCGTCATCTCCAGCAACTTGAATTTTTAACTGAGTTTTCCCAGCTTCAATCACATCACTTTCATTTTTATAAACCCGACAACCACGAGTAGCACGATAACGATTACCTTCATGTTCCCAACCAACTTCCACCCAACATTCCACAGGTTGACTAGGTTGAGATTCTGAAATTGCGCGTTTATTTACTAACTGTTCCGTTGACGCAAAAGCCGCACTAAATTTTTCATATAAAACCCAAGTAAACGCATTCAAAATACTAGTTTTACCTGCACCGTTACTACCATAAATCATCGTAGTATTGCGAACATCTCCACCAGCCAAAGTTATCTCTGGAGTTTTCCCATAAAAAGAACGAAAATTACATAATTTAATCGAAGTTAGCTTCATTGTACCGCTTCCTTCACAATAGTGAGAATATCATCATTAATATGACCCTTACTCTTTCTATCTAACCGACTTTTCTCCAACCTCCATACCTTCTCAATAATTTGCTTCACTTCCGGTGGTGCGCTGGTAATTGGTTCTTGAACATCTTCAATATTTGCTTCTGGTATCATTTCAAAACAGCAATAGATTTATTTTCTATTTTAACCAGTTCTGATACTATTTTTATCTATCTGCTCTTATCCCATTGCACTTGATATAATCGGTATACACAACCAGCCTTTAGCATATTACAAATTTTAACGCAGTCAGAAGCCAGAAGCCAGGGAATAAATTCCCTGTCTAATAGCTCAAGTCGGTTAAAACCGACTATTATAGGGGTATGCACTTGGATTAGATACACAGTTGCTGTATCAAATTCAAGTTAAAATCAAAATCGTACCCTAGCTTTAGGAAAACTAACCATGACAGTTACTATTGCTAAATGGAGTTTAGACGACTATCATCGTATGATTGAAATTGGCCTTTTAGCTGGTCGTCAAGTTGAACTACTAAATGGAGAAATTATCAACATGGCACCAGAAGGACCAGAACACGCGCAAATTAATACTGATTCTGCTGAATATTTGCGGGAATTACTCGGTTCAAAAGCACTGGTAAGAGATGCAAAACCGATTACAATACCTAATAGCAATTCAGAACCAGCACCAGATTTAGCAATAGTTGAACCACTGCGTGCTATTTATCGCAGTCACCACCCTTATCCTGAAAATATATTTTGGTTAATCGAATATTCTAAAACTACTCTAAGTAAAGATTTAGAGATAAAACGCAAAACCTATGCTGCTGGATTAATTAATGAGTATTGGGTAGTAGACTTAAAAAATCAACAATTAAAAGTGTTTAGAGAACCAATAAATGGTAATTATTCTAGAGAATTAACCTTTACTTGCGGTGAAATATCTCCATTAGCATTTCCAGAAATTAAAATTTCTATTCAACGATTACTACAAGGATTTTCACAATAAATCAATTGGGTGCGGCTTTTTTGAGCCGGCAAAAATAAATTCAGGCTTTGGGGGTTGACTTGCGCCGCCAGGCGTGATATTATGATAATGGGAATGTGTGCTTTTATAAAAATTTTATCACCACTCCATTATATTAATATAGCACATCGCCGGCGATGTTGCAAGCCAAACCCCGAAAAAAAAATTTCGCGCCAAACGTAAAACTGAGAAATTGTGTAGAATTGCTAGGTGTAACGTTCAAGCTAGATAATGGATTTTAATCTGCAAGCGCCTTTTGTCCCCACCGGTGATCAACCACAAGCGATCGCACAACTTTCTGCTAGTATTCAAACAGGAAATCATTATCAAACATTACTGGGTGCGACAGGAACCGGTAAGACATTCTCCATAGCCGCAGTCATTGAAAAAGTCGGTAGACCTACCCTAGTATTAGCCCATAATAAGACATTAGCCGCCCAGTTGTGTAACGAACTGCGGGAGTTTTTTCCTCATAATGCAGTTGAGTATTTTGTCAGTTATTACGATTACTATCAACCCGAAGCATATCTACCCGTTACTGATACTTATATAGAGAAAACATCAGCGATAAATGAAGAAATAGATATGTTACGACATTCCGCCACCCGTTCCTTATTTGAACGCAAGGATGTGATTGTTGTGGCTTCAATTAGTTGTATTTACGGTTTAGGAATGCCGGCGGAATACCTGAAAGCCGCAATTCGATTACAATTGGGAATGGAAATTGATCCGCGTCAAGTTTTACGGGATTTAACAGCAGTTCAATATACTCGCAATGACATAGAAATGGGGAGAGGAAAATTTCGAGTTCGGGGTGATGTTTTAGAAATTTCTCCTGCTTACGAAGATAGAATTATTAGAGTGGAATTTTTTGGTGATGAAATTGATGCAATTAGATATGTAGATCCTGTGAGTGGGGAAATTCTCCACAGTTTAGAAGCAGTAAATATCTACCCTGCGCGTCACTTTGTTACTCCTAAAGAAAGAGTAGAAATAGCTTGTGAAGATATAGCCACCGAATTAAAACAGCAACAATTAACATTAGAATCAATGGGGAAATTAGTGGAAGCACAACGCATTGATCAACGCACCCGTTATGATTTGGAAATGTTAAGAGAAGTGGGATATTGTAACGGCGTAGAAAATTATTCCCGTCATTTAGCAGGTAGACAAGCAGGAGAACCACCAGAATGTTTAATTGATTATTTTCCCAAAGATTGGTTATTAGTGATAGATGAATCTCATGTTACCGTTCCCCAAATTCGCGGAATGTATAATGGAGACCAAGCAAGAAAAAAAGTATTAATAGATCATGGTTTTCGGCTTCCCAGTGCGGCGGATAATCGTCCTTTACAAGCGGAAGAATTTTGGCAAAAAGTCAATCAATGTATTTTCGTTTCTGCAACTCCAGGAAATTGGGAATTGGAAATTTCGGAAGAGAATATTATTGAACAAGTAATTAGACCGACGGGAGTAATTGACCCAGAAATATTTGTGCGTCCCACGGAAGGACAAATTGATGATTTATTAGGAGAAATAAAAGATCGAGTTGACCGTCAAGAAAGAACGTTAATTACTACATTAACTAAACGCATGGCGGAAGATTTGACTGAATATTTAGCAGAGAGGGGAATTAAAATCAGATATTTACATTCAGAAATCAATTCCATCCAACGGATTGAGATTTTACAGGATTTGCGAAATGGTGTTTTTGATGTGTTAGTCGGTGTAAATTTATTGCGGGAAGGTTTGGATTTACCTGAAGTTTCGTTAGTTGCAATTATGGACGCAGATAAGGAAGGATTTTTGCGGACTGAACGTTCGTTAATTCAAACTATCGGCCGGGCTGCGCGTCATATTAGAGGAAAGGCAATTTTATATGCTGACAAATTAACAGGAAGTATGATTAAAGCCATTGATGAAACTGATAGAAGAAGAGGAATTCAAACGGCTTATAATAAACTGCATGGAATTACGCCGCAACCGATTATTAAAAAACAAACTAATTCGATTTTATCTTTTTTAGATGCTTCTCGTCGTTTAAATGCCACTGATTTAAAAATGGTTGATGAACATTTAGATGAATTATCGGTGGAAGATATTCCAGAGTTAATTACAATTTTAGAAAAACAGATGAAGGAAGCAGCGAAGAAGATGGAATTTGAAGAAGCTGGAAAATTGCGCGATCGCATTAAGCATTTGCGAGATAAAATGTTGGGACGTTAATATATAGCATTTATGTACAAGATTTTTTTCAACGAACCACAGAGGCACAGAGAACACAGAGAAAGAGAGAAAGGAGATGTTTGTATTTTATTAGGATTGCTATATATTATCATCACAGTAATAGCATCGTGATTATTCTGTAATTTTTCCTCTAGTCAACTTAATTTGTCCGCGCTTATTTTTACTATCAAGACGTTTTCTTTGAGAATTGCGACTTGGTTTAGTTCGTTTGCGTTTTCGCGGTAAAACAGACACACTTTTAATCAGTTCCTGAAGTCGTCGAAAAGCTTCCTCCTTATTCTGTTCTTGACTGCGGTATTCCTGCGCTTTAATCACCACAACTCCCTCAAGAGTAATGCGGTTATCTTTCAACTTCAAAAGCCGTTCTTTATAGATTTCTGGTAAAGAAGAAGCACAAATATCAAAGCGCAAATGAATAGCAGTAGCCACCTTATTAACATTTTGACCACCTGCACCCTGAGAACGAATCGCAGTAATTTCCATATCGCTATCAGGAATAATTACTGTCTGGGAAATTTCTATCATTTATATACAGTAATTCATACCTACAATACTATATCTTAACATAAAACAATTTTCACATAACTGTAAACAATTATCAGCTATCAGCAAAAACAACAAAAAAGGAAGTTGTTACTTCCTCAGAAATAAGCATTATGGGGTGTAAAGAAGAAAAAACAACCAACTAAAAATTATTCACAATACTAAATAAACAGCACTTCTGGCAAGATCAAGAGTAAAAATCTTATTATCGTAGAAACTAAATGGACCACGATATGCTGTTTCCAGGGTATTTATACCATCATAAACAGTGGTTAAAGCAACATTAGAACCACGTCCACCCAAGAAAGGTAAAGGTAAAATACCAGTACCTAAAATTTGCTGTATTTGCTCTGAATTTAAGTCATCCAAAAATGTCTTTTCCTGTAAGTCAGAAATTATGATTGTAGCCATGATCTTATTGCCTCATCAAACAGTGAATAGTTCTGGTAAACTTGACAAAATTGCCCTTGAATCTGCTAAAATAATTACCGATTTACCCAAGCATTAACTGTCCGAGCGTAATCTATCGTATTAAATTTATTATCATGAAAACTACCGGCTCCTTCATAAGTTGTTGATATGCTGTTTAGTCCATCATAAACGGTGGTTATAAAAACATTAGGACTTAGCCCTAAACTGGGATAGCCTCCCCAAAAACCTCCCCCTAATAAAATACCTAATTTTGATATTTTTAAATCATCAATAAAGGTTACTAAATGACTAGGATATAAGTCATTAATTACTATTTTCTCCATTATCGTATCCTCGAAATCCTTAATTCATTTAACTACTTAATTCTGACATTTTTCTTTTAGGAATAATCAAAAAGTTGCATATTAACGTCTATTAAAAAAGACATAATTTATTGAATTATGTCTTCAGTATAATACCTTATTTAAAGCTCTAAACCATTTTTCTGTAACTTCTTAAATGGATCTAAAATAAAGTCAACAACTCGACGTTGACGAATGATTACTTCCGCACTTGCTGTTTGTCCAGGGGTAAGAGGAATTTGTTTGCTACCAACTTGAATATAAGGATTTTCTAAAGCGATATCTAATTCATAAGTTTCTATTCGGTTAGAACTATTTTCTTGAATTTTAGAGTTAGGTGAAATCCAACTAATCCGTCCTGATACAATTCCATATTCTTGGAAAGGATAAGCATCAAATTTAATTTTTACTGGCATTCCTACCTTGACAAAACCACTATGTTGACTGGGCATACGGGCTTTCAAAATCAAAGCGGTATTTTCGGGAGCAATTTGAGCAATCATTTGTCCTAATTGTACCACAGAACCAGGTTTTTTAATAGGTAATTCAAAAATTATTCCATCAATAGGAGAGCGGACAATTCGCTGTTTTAGTTGTAAATTTAAAGATGCAAGCTGTCCTTTTGTTTGCATCATTTCTGATTGAAGAGAAATTATTTGATTTTGGATGTCTTTAAACTGTTCCTGACTTTTTAATAAAACTAATTCTCCTCCTTGCATAGAACTTTTATAACTATTTTCTTCTTCTTGTAAACGTAGTTTTGCCTGTTCAATATCTGAGCGAACTTGATTCATTAGTGACTGATAACGGCTGACCTCTTCTTTTAGCCGTAACTGTGCTGTTTGCAGATTAAATTTTGCTTCTTCTTGTGAACGTTGACTTTCTTCGGCAATTTTTTCCAATTCTACTACTTTAGTTTGAGAAATTATTCCTTGCTTTAACAACAGCCGATAACGTTCAACTTCAGAAACATCTCGACGTAACCGACTTGTAGCTAATCTATAGTTAGTTTGAGTAGATCGTATATTCTGTTTTACCTGATCAATTTGGGCTAATTTCTCCAAATCCTGGAAATTATAGGCACTTTTTTTAGTCTCAAATGTTTGTTGGGCTTGATTAAGTTGAGCAAGTTTTTCTAATGATTGAGATTGATTTTGCTGACGTTGAATATTAATTGCCATGAAGACTTGATTCTTCAGTATTTCCAGTTGAGATTGTCGATTTTTTAACCCATCTAATTTATCTTTTATTTGCTGTATTTCTGTTTGTAAAACATCAGATTGCATTTCTACTAATACCTGTCCAGCTTTAACGATTGCACCTTCTTTAACATTAACAGCAACTACACTACCAGTTACCGCACTATCTAATTTTTGTGTTGCCCCTTTGGGTTCTATTCTGCCACTAGCACTTCCTGTTTCATCAACTTTAGTTAACATTGCCCAAGGTAAAATAATTGCGGCAAAACTGACTAATAAATACAACATGGAACGAGTCCATACTTTTGGTAAAGCATCTAATAATTCTTCTGTACCATAAAACCAATCTTGGGCTTTATTTAATGTCTGAGTCTGAGGTTGATTTTGGATAAAAGCAGTAGATTCAGTTTGATTCTGCGGCTTTATGGTAGTTGTTGGTTGTGTGTAAACTGACTGTGGCATAAATAATTTTAGAATTCTGGTTATAGATCCCCAACTTCTTCAATAAGTCGGGGATCTGGTTATTAAACAATTAATTTGTTTGTGCTAATTGTTGTTGATTGAGATAGAAATAATGTCCTTTTTTGGTAATTAATTCTTCATGTGTACCGCTTTCTACTAAAACACCACGATCTAAAACTAAAATTAGATCAGCATGACGAACTGTAGAAAGACGGTGAGCAATAATTACACTTGTACGTCCTTGCAGAATTTTTTTGAGGTTGTTCTGAATAATCCGTTCAGATTCAGCATCAAGGTGACTTGTAGCTTCATCTAATATTAAAAGTCGCGGATTTCCCAGTAAAGCCCGGGCAATTGCTAACCGTTGACGTTGACCTCCAGATAACATTCCGCCTCCTTCACCAATTTGGGTTTCATAACCCATTGGCATCCTTTTGATAAACTCATCTGCACCTGCAAGTTGGGCAGCTTCCACAATCTCTTCTAAAGAGGCTTCTGGATGGGCAATTGTGATATTTTCCCGAATTGTTCCGCCAAATAAAAATGTATCTTGATCAACAACTCCTATTTGCGATCGCAAAGAATGTAAGGAAATACTAGTAACATCTTGATTGTCAATTAAAACTCTTCCATCTGTCGCTAGATATAAACCCAAAATTAACTTAGAAAGTGTTGTTTTTCCAGAACCACTGCGCCCAACAACTGCTACAGTTTGCTCAGGTAAAATTTCAAAACTGAGATTTTCTAAAATATTAATCTCACTTTCGGGATGATAGCGAAAGGTAACATTATGAAAACGGATTCTCCCGATTAATCTCGGTAAAAATTGTCGAGGGTTATGTTCTAAATCTTCCTCTAGTTGTGCTTCCAGTACATCATTAATTCGTTCTGTAGCAACAATCACCTCTTGTAACTGATTCCACAAAATAATTAATCGTTGGAAAGGCTGAATAATATTACCCAGTAACATATTAAAAGCAACTAACTGACCAATAGTAAGTTGATTTTGAATGACTAACCAAGCGCCAAACCAGAGCAACCCTGTACTTGCTAAAGATTGAATAGTAGAGCTAATTAATTGCAGTTGATTACTAATTACTTGACCACTAAAGTTCTTTTTGATTAAATTGTTTAGCAACTCTTCCCAATGCCAACGAACTGTTTGTTCAATAGCCATTGAGCGAATCGAAGAAATTCCCGTCAAGCTTTGAATCAAATAACTATTTTCCAAAGTTCCTGCTGTGAATACCTCTCGACTAATCCGCCGCAAAAATGGTGTGGCAAAGAATGTTAATAACACAAAGGGTGGCACAATTGCCAATGTCATTAATGCCATTGGTGGACTGTACCAAAACATTAATCCCACATAAACAAAAACTGTTAATAAATCCAAGCCAATAGATAGAGCTTCACCCGTCAGAAACCGTTGAATTTTTTGATTTTCCTGAACACGAGAGACAATATCTCCCACATAACGAGACTCAAAAAATGACAGAGGTAAGCCAAATGTATGCTTAATAAATCCCACCATTAAAGCCACACTAATGCGGTTAGCGGTGTGATCTAGTAAATATTGTCTTAACCCATTAATAGCAACCCGAAACAACCCAAAAATTAACAATCCAAACCCGACAGTATTTAAAGTTAAGATGCTACCTTGAACAATGACTCTATCTAATAAAAGTTGAGTAAATAAAGGTGTGATTAATCCAAATACCTGAATTAATACCGAAGCAATAAATACTTCTAAGAGAACCTGAAAATGCGGTTTAACTAAATCAAATAACTGCCAAAATGGCGTGTTAGCTTCTTGCGTTTTTTTGAGTGAAGTTGTAGGCTGTAATAGTAAAGCGTAACCAGTCCAACCTGCAAGAAATTCCTTAATAGTAAGCTGACGTTGGCCAATAGCGGGATCAGCAACAATTACCTGTTTTTTGGTAATTTCATAGACAACAATGTAATGTCTACCTTGCCAATGAGCGATCGCTGGTAAAGATTGTTGGGCAAATTTATCCAAACTGGCTTTCACCGGACGGGTAGCAAAACCAAGGCTTTCTGCTGCTGCACTCAAACTTCGCATGGATGCACCACTCCGGCTAACATTAGCCAGATCCCGCAGCCGATTGATACTCAGGTTTTTTCCCCAATAACGGCCAACCATAACTAAGCAAGCAGCACCACAATCAGCAGCACTTTGTTGTTCAAAAAATGGATAGCGTTTAGTAAATTTACGCCACCAATTACCAACAACTACCGTAGGAATAGGAAAGTATTGAGGGCGTTTTTTTACTTGTGTTGGTGGGGGAATTATTGGTTGAGGTAAATTGGCACTATTTACAGTTCTTGGGGCTTCAATCAGCGGAATTTCTGAAGAATTCGCAGTGTTAATTAGCTCTGCCTTATTCAGCAAAAGATGATAAACACTAGGAAACTCTCCCATTACCTTAGTTAATATTGCTTGGGGAAGATAGGCAACCTTTAAATTCATAGAAGCTCTAGCCACATAACTGCTAAAATCTTGTTCTGGAAATAAAGTTAACTCCCCAAATGATGACCCTGAAGTGAGAGTATTAATTAAATTGTTCGAGCTATCAAGTAATCTCACCTTACCAGTCAGCACAACATAAATTCCCGGCTTTGCTGTTGTCGCTTGCCAAAATTGCTTTGCTACTGGTGGTTCAATAATTTCTAAAGCCTTGGTACAATCTATAACTGCTTGATCTGATAAGCCATCACCCAAGACTTGCCTAATGTGTGTAACTAACTGTTCCTGAGAAAACGCTGATAGCATTTCCTAACCTCCAAAACACTATTATTTATTGGTCTGCATGAGATTCAATGACCAATGAAAACTAGGTTCAGGCGGAGAATGCAAATCACTAATTTTAATTGCTAAATCCTGATTTTCAGTAGTTATCAATGGGGAACTTTTATGTTTAGTAGAAAGTCCCATTTGTTTAAGGAGGCGATTAATGTGGCGATCGCTAATTTGAATTCCCAACTCTTTCGCTAAATGTTTACTCAACCATTGCGCCGTCCAATCACCAAAAGCATAGCCATATTCACGGGGACTAGAATTGACTAATTCCTTCAATCTTTCAATATATTGATGATTAACAATCTTTGGTCTACCCAATGGGCGCTGATTCCATTTGTGAGCCATCCCCGCCTCAGCAGTACCTATCCAATACCTAGCCATCTCCTGAGAACAACCAATCATGTCACAAATATGAGTTTGCGATTTGCCCATATCTGCTAACAACATAATCTCAATTCGTCGCCGATATTCTGGTTGTGAATTGCTTTGTAAATTTTTTAGCAATGCCTTTCGCTGAAAAGGTGTTAAAAACTTACTTTCATAACCATCGTAAATATCAATAACCCGATTTTGATGAGAATAAGATGACATAATTCTTACCAGTTGCCTTCTACTTTCAAATTTGGGCAAATTTATCTGTTACATCGATTGCTCAAAGACAGATGCCAGAAATTTCACAGATATTCAGTATTTAATTTGGAGGATGTTTCATGAGTATTTATGTGATTCTCAATATCTATGCAGCAGGCATAGCTGTTATGTCCCTCAATCAACAGCACTGTCTGGTAAAACACCTATAAATAAAGTCCAAAAAATTCGCTTTCTCATGCCAAATTTATCTGCATTAGTTAATCAATCCTCAAATATTTAAGTTCATGCAGTTCTAATTACCCAATAATTATGGAACAATTGTGCTAAAAATTGCAGCCCCAAAATAGATAAGCTCAGAAGGAGTAATCTATCTCTTACACTAGCCTAAAAAGAGAAAACTCTCATCAGCAGACGTTCTTAAATATGAAATCGTCTACTCGATAGCTGAGACTGAGCCATTCAGTTTAGATAAAAAAGTGATGAAGCTTTGATTGTTATCTTTAAATTCTGCTATATCTTCTTCTAAAATTTATATAAAAAATAAAATCTTCATCTAAACTTCATCATCTCTTCATATAAAATTTATATCAACTTAAAGCTGATATAAATATGGTTAGTAATTTCTAGTAAATCCTATTGTAGAATTTTATATCCATGAAAAAGAAGCTGTAAAATTATTACAACTTCTAATTGCAGTTATATCAATTGCCAGTTGACATAACAGTAAAAATTTGCAAATAAGAGCATGATTTCACCATGACCTTCCGTTTCCTCCTCTACCTTGATTACCAAAGTTAGCCAAACCTTAGTCACAGGAAATTTGCTAGAAAAAGTTATCTAGCCATCTCAATTTAATTAGGGCAACCCACCACCCTAATTGAAAACTGCTCAAGCTTCTGAGGAAAAATAACCACCTTTAGTCATGGTTCATCAGTCTTGATGGAGAATTTAATTAATGAAAAACTGAATGCAAAAGCAATCAGCCTATATGTTTCATGTACAGACACAAACAGTTTTTTGGGAAAAATGCAATTTGTCTGCTATGAACCTTTATTTAGGTTGCTATTTCTAATTTATAAGATGTTACCAGTGTATATTTGCCATTGTGGCAGAACTTTATAAAGGATTCAGTAATTGCAGTTACTCACATTGAGCATCATACTGAGTAACAAGCAATTACGATATAATCAGCAACTATGCCGACTTTTTTCCCCGACCATTGGCGCGTGCTTCAGCATGATGCTTGCCGCCAACTTCCATATAAGCTAAATCCTTAATCTTGCTTAAACAGTTAGATGCCAGATTGCCTTCGGATCTTTTCTCTGTGGGTGGTTTAGCAATTTTGAGAGTTTCATGATTTTGTGTATTCAAGCGACTCATGCGAGCGTTTTCTTTCAATATGCGGTTATAAGTGCGATAAGGAATATAGTGCATGGGATTATAGCCCACAAACCGCAACATTAAAACACAAGCCCAAGAATACTTCCCTGCCAAAATCGCTTCGACTACTTGGTCTAACTGTTCAGGATGGATTTTTGCTTCTAAGTTGTTACCACTGCCAGCAATATCTTGATTCATAATCTTAGTTATCTTTGAATTGAGTAAATTAGTCCAGTTGGGAGCAAATGCGATGGTCTTCAGCCAAATTGCTGTTGCGGGAACAACCGGAACCTATAGGTAATCAATTGGTGGCAGATGTTGAGAAAAGTAACAACTTTCGATAAAAGTCCGGTACTTGCGAATATTGATACCTGACGGGAATGGGAATCAGAAAACTGGATCTCTACGATTACCCATTTAACTAAGCTAAAACGCGCATTTGACCTGATGATTTTTTCCATAACCTGACCTGTGATTGAAAACCTGACTATTTTTAATCAAGTCTGTGTACTGCTGTGCCTTGCCGTGTATACCCTGATTTTCTGGGCAGTCTTACAGTTTTCATTTAGTAATATCTATAGCTCACAGAAATAATATGTATTAATTGTGCCTGGGCTTTAGATTTATACTTACCAATGAATCAAAGGTAAAAATTTACCTTGTCTGTGGCTTCTACCTGGAGGAATTGAGTTTGGCGTAGCTTTTCGTAGATGCAATTATGTCCTCTTGAAATTTCCAAGTGGAAATTTTCTGCTTCTCCCTAGTTACTGCTGTATAACTTCTTACCATTGATTGTGGTGCTTTTGCTGTAAAAGCTCACAATTACTGAATGGAATCAGGAAAACCATTGATTTCTCAATTTCAAAAGCCACATTTTTATTTATACTATTTTTTGTCGCTAATGTCATCTGCCAAGGTGGCAAGATTTAAGTTAAATTTACTGAACTTATCTAGATATTTACTTATGTCTTGTGCAAGTTTGATTTTTGTCCCCAGTTGGCAAAAAATGAGGGGTGTTACCCCCCACTTTAATCTCAATGGCAGATGTTATCATCGTTATACAAAGCAAAAAAACTACGAATCACCTTTGTCTATGCTCCGTAGCATATAGATAGTCGTCGCAACTATAGCTCAAAAACAAATGAACTTTAATTACCACAAATTTAATTTTTATATAATAATTACTTTAATGAGAATCATTGCTTTGTAGGCACTCTAAAGCTTTAAGTCCTAAAATTCTGACGACAATAAAAATAAATATCAATTACAAAATAATTCCATAATTAACAGTATTGTTTATTGTTAATACTCTGGGTTTCGATATTAATCTAAATTACCAATATGTTTGCTTTTATATAAAAAAATACCTGTAGCTATATCTGGACAGCAAAAACTGGATCACCATGAACCTTTCACTATTATCTTATTTGTTTAGTAAAAGCTATTTGTTTATTAGGGAAAATTGGCATTTAATTAAATAACTAGGTTGGTAATTATATGTATGCAATTTATTAATATAAGTAAGATTACAGTAATATTCATTAAACTGATTCGGTAAGAAGAACCATCATTATTTATGGTCAATTGCCGCAGATTATTCTTGTCAAAGCCGATACTTAGGTAGAAAATAAAGATCAAGTCCGTATGGCTAAGTAATTCTTAACAAATCAAATCTGCTCAAATTTCCGGGTCTCAAACGCTACTATTCAGCTTTGAGAGCGAATTATTAACTTACCTTTGGGGGTTAAAGTCCCCTGCTTCTACAAGCAGCGGGTTTTGCGTCGGGGTAAAATCCCCGTTGCAAAACGTAATTCTAAATTCTAAATTCTAAATTCTGCATTCTTTTAACTGAGATTTTCTCAATAACTTGCCCAGAAATTTATCCGGTAGTTGCTTGACAGATCAGAATGAGGAGGTTATAGTGTAACTCCCAAGCTGTTTAAGTTTTTAAACAAGTTGGGCAATTTTCACAAGCAGTTCGCTAGATCGAAATTTTGACTCTATTACAACTAGCTGGGAACTTATCAGCTAAATTAGGAGTCGTAAAAACTAAGTGCATTTGAACCTGACTAACCTGACATCATAGATTGATAAAGCTCCTGCTGTCCTTGCTTTATTCAACTAGCCTGCATCTACTCATATTACTAAATTTAAGGTCTACTGATAAATTCTCATCTGTTTCCAACCAGAGTAGAGAATATTTTTAGGTTGTTGATTTTAATCTTTTCAATTTCCATAACCCTAAATAAAGTAGGGAATTGGTAATTGTTTTTTGTGTCTTTAAACGTGCCATCATTTTCACAGCCTCGGCAAACGCAATTACTGATGTGATTTATTGCTAATTGCTGACTTCTCATTTTTCAGTGGCTTTGCGAGCGAAAGTCAACCCAATGATACTTGAGCAAAAAATTTATCCATGTTTCCCGGACCGACTAATTTTATCTTGAGTGGGAGTTTAGAAGTTATCTTTGTTGTTAAATCAGGAAAAAGAGGCATATCTTAAAGCATTGGTTTTCAGATTTAAATTCCTCAACTCTTAACCATTACTGATTTTTTCGCCCAATTCCGGAAATAACCGGAAAATAAAGATCCCCGACTTCTCAAAGAAGTCGGGGATGTGAAAAGTATCAAATTTAACGAACTAGCAAATAGATTCCCCAAATAGCCATAGCGCGGAGATAGGTACTAGCGCGGAAAGTGCCATTAGCGGTGATTGCTTCCGGGGTGCGAAATTGCAAACCATTGTCGTAAATTTGCCTCACCACAGCCTCAGTTAACCGCATTGCCTCATTTTTCATGTTCATTTGCACCAGGAAAGCTGCTAGACCAAAATTGATTCCCGTCCAAACTTCCAAAGGATGAGTAGAATTGGGATTTTCGGGTAAACCATTGGGAAGAACACCATTAGCAGCGCCAAATTCACCATTTTGAAACTTGAGAAAACAGGAATCATATACTTTTGTTAAGGCAGACAAAGCGCGATCGCTCGGAACAATATCTGGTAAACTCAATAGACGAGCGTAGAATTGCCCACACAATTGGTCAGCCATAACTACATCAGAACCACTGTCACTATCCAAACGGTAATACTCACCATTCCAAAGCTTCTCCTGATAAATTGGCTTCGATTGACTTAACCAACCTTGATAAATAGACCCTTGCACCTCCACCTCTGCGTCCTCTGCGCCTCTGCGGTTCGTTAAAATCTTAGAAATAGCAATAGCAGCTTCCAAAGCAGCTAACCACAAACCACCACAATAAGCACTCACACCTTGTAAACGCCAATCATCAAAAGTTTGGTCAGGAGCGCCAGAATTTTCTGGTATACTGTCACCATCGAGATCAAAAGTTTTCACATAATCGAGAGTTTGGACAATAGCATCCCAACAATCTGCTAAAAATTGAAGATCATTTGCACCGGTAAACAGAAAATCTCGATATACCTGCAAAACGAAATCACAACCTAAATCTTTCCACAGGTTGCAATCTTGATAACTAGTATAATTGGTTTTTTCCCAAACGTGTTCATTGGGTGCGCCTAAATCGTGGGGTGTCGCACCGGCAATTTTCCGAACTGCGTTGGGACTTTCAGATTTGATAGTTAAATAATAACCGATTATTCTAGTTCTATCATCACTTTGGGGAATTGCCCTAGCAAAAGCCCGAATTACCGATTTTTCCAATTCAGGGAATAACATCAATAACCCAAAAGAACCGTATAACCGCACATCTAAACTTTCATACCAACGATAATCTAAACATTCTAACACGGCAAATTGACCAACGGGATCAATTTCTGAGGCCGCACTCCAGAGAGTTCCTCCACTGGTTAAATCGTAGAGTTCGTTAAATAAAGCCATTTTGAACCAGTCAGGTAAATCTGATTTTGCCAAAATGGGATTTTGCCAATCTTGAATGAGCGATCGCCAATTCTGATATTCTTTAAGAGCAGTAGTGGCAATCTGCCAAGCATTCTCACCATTACAACCAAAAAAGTCTGTATATCTGCGGTAATAGTTCACTCCCGCGGCAAATTCTGTAACGGGAAAATCCCAACTTAACACAAAAGGAACTTCTAAATTTTCCCCAGGTTGCAAAGTGAAACGCACCGCAATTGCTGCACCTAATCTGGTATTTTCATCTGCGGGAGTTTCATCTATATAATTAGGTAAAGAACCATTTGTAGAAAAACTTTGCCAAACATCTTCACCATTACCCACAGGATTAAATCGGGAATGATAGAATATTTCCACTTGAGGATTCTTTGCAGTTGCAATACACCAAGTTCCGTCTCCTTCTTGAACAGTTTGACTATTAGAAACTTGACCTAAAACACAACCAAAATATTGATCATCTTCTGCTAAACAATTATAATTTCTTTGACTTTCTCCCCAACGTGGTAGATATTCATAAACTGGACTTCCATCATCTCTAACTCTAACTTCAGGAGATTTTAAAGTATTAGTAAACCAACCCACCATATTTTCCCAAGTTAGCATAATGCTAATGGTAATTGGTGCATTTGTGGGGTTGTGTGCTTTCCACAAGAAAACCGCAACCGGATAACTTGATTCTTGATAATTATCTGCCCAAATTGGCGAAAATTGCTCACAGGTTAATTGAGTTTTTAAGACATTTTCATAAACAAACCAACTGCGGGGATAAAGTGCGTGATATGTACCTGAATTCTGTTCCTGAGACTGTGGATACCATTGCCAAGATTGCAGTGTATGATCTTCTGGAGGTTGGGTAGATAATGCGTAAGCTTGTCCAGATTCAAAAATACTAAATTGACAAGCGGGAACAGTTTTAAAAGTATGTTCTCCCCCGTCAATGTGCCACAGGTTAAAGTCTCCCCGTGAAGAACGTCCTATACACCCTGCACCAAAGCCACCAAGGGGCATTCCGTGCCAGGGACCATCATCAATATTACTGGGATAACGGACGGTGTAGGGCTTATCCCAGCCTAAGCCAATGGGACGTTTCCAGGTGCAGGGGGGTATTTGGGGGTGGTTTGTCATGGTTTGAGTTTCAAGGTTGACGCTAAGGAAGACTAGCGAAAGATAACAGAAAATCAGGAAATAATGCAATAATTCATTACAAGCTTGATCAACTTACTAACCATTTAAAATCAGACGATAGCTAGGTTCGTAAGTCGTGTAGAAAATCATTTAATGATTCATTTAATGATTTATTAAATGATTTTTTGCAAGACACTAAAAACCATAGTTGTCAGCAAAGGATATTAGGTAAAATAAATAGTCAATAAAAAACCAGCTAGGAACTAACTTAGCTGGTTATTTTTGTGTGTAAAATACCTTACTTACATTTTATCACTAAGTAATTTATTAATCATCTCCTGTTGCTGCTTTAACTGTTCTTTAAGCATTTCTAATTCTGTTTTCTGATCATCTGCTTGTGATTGATTAGCGGGTAATTCTGGATTAATTTGGTTAGCTCTATCAGAGATATCTTGGTAATGCTTCTCTGATACTTTTTCGTTATGTCCACACCACGCTGATACTATTTTTTCATCACGCCCTAAATCAAAAACTTGATGAGTGATGAATGTATGACGGGTATTATAACAAGGCAGGTATTTTCTTAATTTACCCTGCTCTATAAGAGTAGGAATTATGCCTATAATCTTAGAAGTAGAAGTGCCAGTAGTGCCTCTCCAGTTAGCTCTAAGTGTACCATCTTTGACTATTTTCCCGTCAACCTTGAATACTATATCATTATCTTTTCCTTGTGGTATTGACTTTAACAATTCCCATAACTCACCATTCTTAGGCATAGGGAACATTCTAATTAATGAACCATTTTTATGATTCTTTAATGGGTAAAATGACTTGGTAAGATTATTGTAAGTCCTCCTAATCAAAATTCTTTCTCTGTCAAATGAAACATCACACCACATCATCCCAATAGCCTCACCCGTCCTGCATCCTGTAAGAAACTTAAAAGCTAAAATGTCATACCATTTAGCTTTAGTTTTGTGATTACCAGATATTGAGTATTATAGCACCATTGACACCTAGCGCGATGTGTAATTTTTCTCAAGTCATGGGTGAGAACTATATTTTCATTGCTGGAATTTTAGATAATTTTAATTAATAGATATTTTCCCGATTCCTTTTTAATAGTAACTTTGACTACGTTTAGTATTTTTTCAAGCGTTCCAAATAGACGGCAAAATACATTATAATTTTGTTACATATTTGTTAAGAAAGGTTACACGACTCTTAACAAAAGGAAATATGGTTTATGGTTGTTCCCCGTGAGAAGAATGCACCACATGAAGTTGTTATCGTTGGTGGTGGCTTTGGTGGATTGTATGCAGCAAAGGCTCTTGCTAAGGCAAAAGTAAATGTTACTCTCATTGATAAACGGAATTTTCATTTATTTCAGCCGCTTTTATATCAAGTTGCCACAGGTACACTATCACCTTCTGATATTTCCGCACCATTGCGATCTGTATTCAGCAAAAGCAAAAATACAAAAGTGTTGTTGGGAGAAGTAAGTGATATTAATCCCAAAGCGCAACAAGTTATTTTGGGTGATGAAATAGTCCCTTATGATACATTAATTCTGTCCACCGGTGCAAACCATTCCTATTTTGGTAAGGATAATTGGAAAGAATTTGCTCCCGGATTGAAAACTGTGGAAGATGCCATAGAAATGCGTCGGCGGATATTTTCAGCCTTTGAAGCCGCAGAAAAAGAAAGTGATCCGGTAAAACGTCGGGCTTTGTTAACTTTTGTGATTGTGGGAGGAGGTCCAACTGGTGTAGAATTGTCCGGTGCGATCGCTGAATTAGCATACCAAACCCTCAAAGAAGATTTCCGCAACATTGACACTTCAGAAACGAAAATTTTACTATTGCAAGGGGGCGATCGCATTCTCCCACACATTGCCCCAGAATTATCAAAAGTAGCAATAGAATCTTTACAAAAGTTGGGTGTGGTTATTCACACTCAAACCAGAGTCACAAATATTGAAAATGACATTGTTACTTTCAAGCAAAACGGTGAATTGACAGAAATTCCCTCAAGAACTATCTTGTGGGCAGCCGGTGTGCAAGGTTCAGCTTTGGGGACAATCCTCGCTGAACGCACAGATGTAGAGTGCGATTTCTCTGCCAGAGTAATTGTCGAACCTGACTTGACTATCAAGGATTATAAAAACATTTTCGTAATTGGAGACTTAGCTAATTTCTCCCATCAAAATGGTAAACCCTTACCTGGTGTTGCCCCCGTAGCCAAACAAGAAGGAGAGTATGTAGGTAAACTCATTAAACGCCGGCTTCAAGGTCATACTTTGCCAGAATTTAAATACAATGATGTGGGTAGTTTGGCAATGATTGGGCAAAATTTAGCCGTTGTAGATTTAGGTTTCATTAAACTCACAGGTTTCATTGCTTGGATATTTTGGCTAGTAATTCACATCTACTTCTTAATTGAGTTTGACACTAAATTAGTGATAGTAATTCAATGGGCTTGGAATTATATTACTCGCAATCGTCGCTCTCGATTAATTACAGGGAAAGAGGCTTTTTTGGCAACAGAAACTGTTAATAATAGCAGTCATTCCCAGACTACAGAAAAGAAGCAACCAGCCAAACTCTAGAATTTGTGGTTTGTAGTACCACGGCATTAAAATTTATGGGAAAATCCGCCATTCTTTCAACACTGAATTCAATTAGTGTGAGGTGGCGGGTTTAATTGTGAGTGCTACTACGTCCAGTAAATTGGGTGTATTTTTAGTCATTTAATATTCAAAACAATAGCTAAAGCATTACTAATTTCCTGCATAATTTCTTCCGCAACTATTCCCACTTTTTTAATTAGTCGTTGTTGAGAAACTGAACGAATTTGAAAAGTATCTGCTGTGGATAATTTGCTTAAATTATTCTCTGCTGTTGTTTCAATACGTATCATCCAAGGTACTTGTGCAAAAACTTCGTTCTATCCGGTAATAGGTACAATAACCTTTAAGCGTAAAGTACCTATATCATCATTATTAACAATGATACAAGGTCGGGTTTTGCTAATTTCATCCCCTACTGTGGGATCAGCATTATACAGCCAGATTTCACCTCTACGCATAATCTTGGTACTCATAAAAATCTTCATTACAAGTATCAACAAATTCTGTTAAACTGCTTTCTGTTTCATAATAAGAACGCATCATTTCCGCAGCAGCAGTTAAGCTCAGTTTTTGAGGATTTTGCATTTCTTCACGCATGAGTTTTAAGGCAAATTCTATTATCTCTAGTCTTTCGACATTAGGCATTTGTTTAATAGCTTCTAAAATTTGGGGGTTGATCATAATTTGTGGCAATTGTAAGTAGTTTCTATTTTAAAGTAAGATATACTGACTCTGCAACCTTCGTAGGTTGGGTTGTTCGCGTCAGCGTTGCGGAGCAATGGAACGAAACCCAACACCATCCACCAGAATATTATAATTAATGTTGGGTTTCCTTGCGTCAACCCAAACTACGGGGTAAAATCAAGATTATAAAACACAACTTTAATCACAGGATATTTATAGTATGGAATATCGCCGCGCCAAAGTGGCAGGAGGAACATACTTTTTTACAGTCGTGACCCAGAAAAGATAAAAAATATTATGTTTACCCAAAAATGTTTCTTTATTAAGAGATGCTTTTGGTTATGTAATGCGGAAACATCCATTTATTATAGCTGCTGTTGTTATTTTACCGGATCATCTCCACTGTATTTGGACTTTACCAGAAAATGATCAGGATTTTTCTACCCGTTGGCGGTTAATTAAAAGTTATTTTAGTCGTAAATGTGAAACTATTTCACCAGAAAATATATCTATATCTAGAAAAAAGAAAAAACAACGGGCTATATGGCAATATCGTTTTTGGGAACATTTAATTAAAGATGAAATTGATTTTCTTTCATCATGTTGAATATATTCATTATAATTCTGTGAAACATGGTTTGGTAACAGCACCAAAGGATTGGGAATATTCCAGTTTTCACCGTGCAGTGCGTCAAGATATGTATGACATGATGTGGGGTGCGGGTGAGGAAATTATTTTTGATGATGATATTGGCAACGAGTAGGTTGGGTTGAATGAAATGAAACCCAACATTGATGGTATAATGCCTATGGGTTGTGTTGGGTTATCTCATCAATTAATTATCCCTACAAGCTCTAAAAACTAATCTGCGCCCAATTTCTGTTTGCTGTTGATAACGAATATTTAGGATATCAAGCATTTCCCATTTCCTTCCTAAGTCCATGATTAAAACTGGTGCATCTTTTTGTCTAAGAATCTGATTACAAACACTATAACGTCCAAAGCTAGAGCCGTAATTACTAAAATCATTAAAGACGCTGAAACGACCAAACTCAGAACCATAAATTCCAAAGGGATTAAAAATACAATCCCTTTCATTTTCATTACATGACTTACCATTATACCCTACATCGCCAAGAAATTGATCATCACCGGGAGAATATATAAATAACCTTTCAGCCTTAGCAGAAGTTGTAGTCAACCAAAAAAATGTAGCAATTACGGAAGTAGACAATAAAAGTTTATTCATCATAAATCTGCTGAACAATGAATAGTAAGTATTATTCGATAATATCATTTTGTAACTATTTTAGACACTAATTAGGAAAATTATGTTAGTAATAAATTAAAACCCCCAATAAGTGATTTTACTGTTGATATAAGAGTTTAAATCAATTTATACTTAAACTAATGAGTGTATGAAAAAATATGGGATTTTTAAAAACTTTTGGTAATATTGCTGGTGAAATTATTGGTAGCACTGTTGGTGGTGGAATAGAAGTGGTGGGAAATTACTTGGACAGCAACTTTATCAAAGAAGTCGGACAAGGTGTCTATCAATCAACTGTTGCATCCACAGAAACATTAGCTACTTTAGCTGATGGTGTGGTTACAGCAGTTCACGGAGTTGCTACTGACGATGAACAAAAAATTGCAAGTGGATTTTCTGATGTTGAAAATGCAGTTAAGTCTACAGCTATTGGCGTGGGAAGAACTTTGGGATACACTGCTACCAGCGTAGGTGAAGTTTTCAATGGACTTGCTAATAATGACTTAGAAATGGCAGGAAGAGGTGCTAAAAAAGTCGCCAAGGTTATTGCTGTTGGCACTTTAGCTGTTGGTATAGGTGATATACTGATTTTAGGTGATACAATCATTCCTGATGTTGAGATTGTTAATGAATTTCTGGTTATGGAAGCAGAAATATTCAATAATCCATCTGATATGAGTGAGATGGATGTTGTTCTCTATGAAGATGTTTCAGAAGTAAATGCTTTAGAAGAAGTTTCCAATTTTACTAATGATGTTGAATATGTACAGCCGCATTGGGTAAGCGGATATGAACGAAATGGGACTTATATTGAAGGTTACTGGCGGGATGGAGATGGTAATACTTCTGAAAACGTAACTTCTGAACAAGGAGGTGGTTATTTTCGTAGCAATTCATCAACATAAATTAAGCCAAATATAATAGTCTTGTATACTGTTGGGTTTTCTCAACCCAACTTATAACTATTTACGCTGTCACCATTTCCTGTACTAAATTAGGTGATGTTGGCTCAAAATGTAACACCATAATTTGCTCTGGACGCAACCCAACAGATTCATAAGTTTGTCCATATATCTTTTAACTGTTCTAAATCTTTCTTCAAGATTAGACCATAAATTCTTTCTGTACCTTTTTCAATAGCATCAAGCAGTAATCCAAATCCTATATCTATATAAGGTTTATCTCCATAAAATCTAATAGAAATTCCATCATTTTTTAGATTAAAGAAGGTAGTATTTTTATCAGGTTTATATTCATGAATAAAAGCACATCTGTACTTTTTATAAATGAGATTACAATATCTATATTTTTCAAATTCCTTTTTTAATTTTCCAAATTCACTGTTTATGAAATTTTTATATAAACAATTGTCGTTTTTTATATTTTCACCCGTGATATCCAACCAAATTTTTTCCAATAGTTCCATACAGTAATCTATTTTCGGATCTTTATGAACTGGGTGAGACCTATTATCTTCAGGATTTTTACTATCATCATATGTATATGTTCTATTAATAGAACTACTATCGCTTAACCATTTTTCTTTTATTGCACATTTAAATTTTTCACTAAGTTGATTGATTAAATTAACTAATTTTTCTTTTTTATCTTCTTCATCTTTATTTTCTTTTTTCCGTTTGTTGAATTCTTTTTCGATGTTTTTAAGGACGTTTTTAAATAAATTATCAATTTCTATACTTAAAAAAGGAATACTTACACTGTCTAAATAGTTACGATTTTCTTCTTCCTTAAAAATCGTGAGCAAAAATGATGTGAATCTTGTTTCATTTCCCTTTTCTTTTGTTTCGGGCGATTTTAATTTAATTTCCAAACTAGATAAGCTATCTATTAAGGAACAAGATAAAACATAAGATTCTCTAAAGTAACTACCAGAAAATGGATGATAATTTAAAGGGTTCATATCTGATACAAGAGATATTTCTGGCTGAGAAGAATTGAAATAGTTTAATAATATATCATGACATTTTTTACATAATAAAAGTCTAGAATAATAAAATTTTCTAAATCTATCTGCGAAATCTTTAACTTGTTCCTGTTGAGTCATAAAAATAGATTTTTGAATAAGTTGCACTACATAAGTTTCTACAGAAAGTCCTTGCTGTTGTGCTTCCTGTATTAAATACTGTTCTAATTCTGGTGGTAAGCTGAGGGTTAGTGTCATAAGTCTATTGTGGGTGACTTTATATATTGTAAACCTGCAAAAACAAAAAATTAACCCCAAAATACCCATAACTGCTGTTGGGTTTCGTTCTCCCAACCCAACCGACGACTTATAATTGATCGGATAACCTGCACACCTACATTTAGGCATGAAACTGTGACCGAAACTGGAAAATACAAAGATACCGTTAACTTACCCAAGACTAACTTCGATATGCGGGCAAACGCAATCAAGCGCGAACCCGAAATCCAAAAATTCTGGGCAGAAAACAACATTTATTCTCAACTGGCAGAAAACAACCCCGGCGAATTATTTATACTGCACGATGGACCCCCCTATGCTAACGGCCAGTTGCATATTGGTCATGCTTTAAATAAGATTCTCAAAGATATTATTAACCGCTACCATTTGCTCCAAGGTCGTAAAATTCGCTACGTTCCTGGTTGGGATTGTCACGGGTTGCCTATTGAGTTAAAAGTTCTGCAAAATATGAAACAGGCAGAACGGCAAAATCTCACTCCTTTGCAATTGCGTCAAAAAGCCAAAGAGTTCGCACTGAAGACCGTAGACGAACAACGAGAAAGCTTTAAACGCTATGGGATTTGGGGTGATTGGGAAAATCCTTATTTAACCTTAAAACCGGAATACGAAGCCGCGCAAATTGGCGTATTTGGGGAAATGTTCCTCAAAGGTTATATTTATCGCGGTTTAAAGCCTGTACATTGGAGTCCTAGTTCTAAAACCGCTTTAGCAGAAGCAGAGTTAGAATATCCTGAAGGTCACGTTTCCCGCAGTATTTACGCCGCTTTTCCGGTGGTGAAGGTTGCTGAAGGGTTAAAAGCTAGTTTGGATGGCTTCTTGCCTGATTTGGGTGTGGCTGTGTGGACTACTACTCCTTGGACTATCCCCGGTAATTTGGCTGTGGCTGTGAATGGTACGTTGGAGTATGGGGTTGTGGAGGTTTCGCGCAAAGACGCACAAGGAGCAAAGGCGCAAAGGGAATGCAGATATCTAATTGTTGCGGCTGAGTTGGTGGAACGGTTGGGAGAGGTTTTGGATTGTGAGTTAACGGTGAAAGCCAAGTTCGCAGGGAAGGATTTGGAAGGTACTATTTACTCTCATCCTCTGTTTGACCGTGAAAGTCCGGTGGTGGTTGGTGGTGATTATATCACTACTGAGTCGGGGACTGGGTTGGTGCATACTGCTCCTGGTCATGGTCAAGAGGACTACATTGTTGGTCAGCGTTACGGTTTGCCGATTCTTGCTCCTGTTGATGATAGTGGGAATTTTACGGATGAGGCTGGTAAGTTTTCTGGCTTGAATGTTTTGGGTGAGGGTAATCAAGCGATTATTGATGCTTTAAGCGAGGCTGGTTCTCTGTTGAAGGAGGAAGCTTATCCTCACAAGTATCCTTATGATTGGAGAACTAAGAAACCGACGATTTTCCGCGCTACTGAACAATGGTTTGCTTCTGTGGCTGGTTTTCGGGAGGAGGCTTTAAAGGCTATTTCATCTGTGCGGTGGATTCCCGCACAAGGTGAGAACCGCATCACGCCGATGATAGCAGAAAGATCCGATTGGTGTATTTCTCGTCAACGTTCTTGGGGTGTACCGATTCCGGTGTTTTATGATGAAGCGACTGGGGAAGTTTTGCTGAATGCGGACACGATTAACCACGTTCAAGCTATTTTTGCCGAAAAGGGTTCTGATGCTTGGTGGGAGTTGTCGGTAGAGGAGTTATTACCGGAAACATATCGTCATAATGGCAAGACTTACCGCCGGGGTACAGATACAATGGATGTCTGGTTTGATTCTGGTTCATCTTGGGCGGCTGTGGCGAAGCAAAGACCGGAGTTACGCTATCCCGCTGATATGTATTTGGAAGGTTCTGACCAACATCGCGGTTGGTTTCAATCTTCTTTGTTAACTAGTGTCGCGGTTAATGGCATTGCACCTTATAAAACTGTGTTAACTCATGGTTTCGTCTTGGATGAAAATGGCCGGAAAATGAGCAAATCTGTGGGAAATGTGGTAGATCCTCAATTGATGATTCAAGGTGGGACTAACCAAAAACAACAACCTGCTTATGGTGCTGATGTTTTGCGGTTGTGGGTTTCTTCGGTTGATTATTCTGGTGATGTGCGGTTGGGTGGTAACATCATCAAGCAATTAGCGGATGTGAGAAATAAGATTCGCAACACAGCGCGGTTTTTATTGGGTAGTTTGCATGATTTTGATCCTCAGAAGGATGCTGTAGCTTTTGATGATTTACCAGATTTGGATAAGTATATGTTACACCGCATTCGTGAGGTGTTTAATGAGGTGACGGACGCTTTTGATAGTTTCCAGTTTTTCCGCTTTTTTCAAACTGTACAGAATTTCTGTGTTGTAGATTTGTCAAATTTCTATTTAGACATTGCTAAAGATAGATTATATATCAGTTCTGCTGATGCTTTCCGTCGTCGTAGTTGTCAAACAGTTTTGCAAATTGCTTTGGAGAATTTAGCGATCGCCATTGCTCCCGTTCTATGTCATACTGCGGAAGATATCTGGCAATTTATCCCCTACGAAACCCAATATAAATCAGTTTTTCAAGCTGGTTGGGTGCAGGTTGATGATAAGTGGGATAATCCCGAATTAGCAGAATTTTGGAAAACACTGCGACGGATTCGTGGTGATGTTAATAAGGTTTTAGAACAAGCACGGACAGAAAAGTTAATTGGTTCTTCTTTAGAAGCTATTGCATTGATTTATCTTAGTGATGAAAAATTACGCACTGCTATCGAACCTTTGAATGTTAGCGGGAATGGAATTGATGAATTAAGATATTTGTTCCTCACTTCTGAAGTCCAATTATTAGATACTCCTGAGACATTAAAAGGATTGAAAACCCTGCGAGTTCAAGGTGAAGATAATTGGGATATTGGGGTAGTTAATGCCGCAGATTATGAACATGATGGAAAATCATATCAGAAATGCGATCGCTGTTGGAACTATTCTCCCCATGTGGGTGAATCAGCAGAACATCCTTTACTGTGTGAACGTTGTATTCCCGCATTAGCTGGAGAATTTTAAAATCATGTAGGGGTTTAGCAATGCTAAACCCTTATACGATACGCAACAATGTTTTTCTTACCAATGGTTTTAAAAATGCAACCCAATATCATCATGAATGATGATCAATTTTTTAATTTCTGTCAGTTAAACCGTGATTTGAGAATTGAACGTAACCATCTTGGAGATTTATTAATTAGGGACTTCCAGGAAATAAATTATCCCAATAAATAAATGAACAAACGAACCACAGAGGCACAGAGAACACAGAGAGAGAAGAAATAGGGAGGGTTTTTGCGTTAGTTTTGGGACATTTTTTTATTTGGAAGTCTCTTATGTCTCCTACAGATTCAGAAACAGGTGGACGTAATTTTAATTTAATCGGTGAATTAGGTGTTTGGACAAAGCAAAATGGTACAGGAGTAGGATTTGGTTCTAGTGGTGGTTTTACCTTACCCAATGGTGCAGTCCGTTCTCCTGACGCAGCTTGGATAAACCGCACAAAATGGGAAGCAATACCAGCAGAACAAAGGAAAAAATTTGCTCCTATTTGTCCTGAGTTTATTATTGAATTGCGTTCAGAAACTGATAATTTAAAGATTCTGCAAGAAAAGATGCAAGAATATATAGATAATGGTACACAATTAGCTTGGTTAATTGATAGAAAACAACGGAAAGTATTTATTTATCGTCCTAGTCAAGCTGTAGAAGAATTAGACAATCCCCAAACATTAACTGGTGAGAATTTATTACCCGGATTTGTTTTAGATTTAAGTCAGATTTGGTAATAAATAACAGTAGAACCTAGATATTGTAAAAACTAATAAATCTATTAATTTATCCGTCTTTATCTGCGTTCATCTGCGTTCATCTGCGTACCCTTCGGGAAGCAAGCTACAATCATTCTTGAAATCTTATTTGGTAATAAATAAATTGTATTCCAGCTTTAGCGAGAGAATTTTTCCTCTAATCTTGCTTGGAAAGAATTTGGCTGAATTAAGCAGTAAGAACCAAGACGATGTTCTTGTGGGGCGATTTTTTTAGTTAACTTTGCTAAAATGGGTTTTGGGACTTCAGCGGTATGACGTTGGGTTAATACTGGCATTTCTTGCCAACAACTCCGGCAAAACCAGTAATTTTCAGCACCACGGATATGGTGTAAAAGAAAGTCGGAACAGCAAGGGCATTGGGGCATAATAGTTTCAAGTCCTTTGTTAAAAGTGTTCGGCTAAATCCAGTCATGTAATAAATTGAGATAAATTAAAACTTGTTATGTATATTCCTTAATTTTAACTCTCAAGCAGGGGGGAATTATGAGAATACTTACAAGAACAATATATTACGTAATATTTCGCTATATTAGCTATACATTTATTTATACTCTAAACTAGAGTAATCTTAAATGGAGGATGCCATTTAGACATCTGGTAGTCAATCCCGTTACCTGCTATATATCCTCGCAACATCCTCAAACTCTCCGTGCATAAACAGAATGGGTTCTGAATTAAATAACAGTAGCTATTTAAGGAATCTCAGAATATGTTGGAAATTAAACGCAATCAAGAAAATAGCCAAATTCATCAAGAAGCTTTAGTATTACCCTTTAATGCTGTGGGAATTGCAGATATTCCCCTAGTAGGTGGTAAAAACGCTTCCTTAGGGGAAATGATTCAACAACTAAGTTCCCAAGGTGTGAAAGTTCCCACGGGATTTGCGACTACGGCTTATGCTTATAGATACTTTATTACTGGGGCTGGTTTAGAAGTAAAACTGAGGAAGATTTTTGCAGATTTAGATGTGGAGGATATGGCTAATTTGCAAGAATGTGGCAAACAAGCCAGATCATTAATGTTAGAAACCCCATTTCCGCTAGAATTGCAAGAAGCGATCGCTAGATCCTATCAAAGTTTATGTCAAGAATATAGTATAGATACTGATGTGGCTGTTCGTTCTAGTGCCACAGCCGAAGACTTACCAGATGCTAGTTTTGCGGGACAACAGGAAACTTACCTGAATGTTCATGGCATTAAAAGCGTATTAGAATCTTGTCATAAATGCTTTGCTTCTATCTTCACAGACAGGGCTATTTCCTACCGACAAATGAGAGGTTTTGATCATTTTGAAGTAGCATTATCAGTGGGTGTCCAAAAAATGGTTCGGTCCGATTTAGCCTCTTCTGGGGTGATGTTTTCCATAGACACCGAAACAGGCTTTCAAAATGCCGCTTTAATTACTGCTGCTTATGGTTTGGGTGAAAACATCGTTCAAGGTGCAGTTAATCCCGATGAATATTTGGTATTTAAACCAACTTTAAAACAAGGATATAAACCCATTCTCCAAAAACGGTTGGGAACAAAAGAAATTAAAATGGTTTATGATCTAGGCGGATCAAAATTAACTAAAAATATCTCCGTTCCTCAACTTGAACGTCATCAATTTGCCCTCAATGATCAAGAAATCCTCCAACTAGCAAAATGGACTTGTATCATTGAAGATCATTATTCCCAAGTCCGGGGAATGGCCACACCAATGGATATTGAATGGGCAAAAGATGGGATAACAGGAGAATTATTTATTGTCCAAGCTAGACCAGAAACCGTTCAATCTCAAAAATCAAAAACCGTCCTCAGAACTTATCAACTCCAGGAAAAAAGTCAAGTTTTATTAACTGGTCGTAGCGTAGGCGAAATGATAGGTCAAGGTAAAGCTAGAGTTATTCTAGATGTGCCAGATATTAACCTATTTCAAGCCGGAGAGGTGTTAGTTACTAACCGCACAGACCCAGACTGGGAACCGATTATGAAAAAAGCCAGCGCTATTGTCACTAACTCTGGGGGGAGAACCTGTCATGCATCAATTATTGCCAGAGAAATGGGTATTCCTGCTATAGTTGGTTGTGGGAATGCGACTACAGTTTTAGAAACTGGACAAGAAATTACTGTTAGTTGTGCGGAAGGGGAAACAGGTCAAGTTTATGCAGGTTTATTAAACTTTGAAATTCAAGAATTACCATTAGATAATTTACCTCGAACCCGCACTAAAATTATGATGAATGTGGGTAATCCAGAAGAAGCTTTAGGTTTGACAGCAATTCCTAATGATGGTGTTGGTTTAGCGAGAATGGAATTTATCATTGCTAATCATATTAAAGCCCATCCTTTAGCATTATTACATTTTGACGAATTAGAAGACGAACTTGCCAAATATAAAATTAGCGAATTAACGGCACAATATGAAGATAAAGCCGAATTCTTTATTGCCAAATTAGCGCAAGGTATCGGCACAATTGCCGCAGCATTTTATCCCAAACCTGTAATTGTCCGTTTATCTGACTTCAAAAGTAATGAATATGCCAACCTTTTAGGAGGTAGACAATTTGAACCCAAAGAAGAAAATCCGATGATTGGTTGGCGTGGTGCTTCTCGTTATTATGATCCTCGTTATCGTGAAGGTTTTGCTTTAGAATGTCAGGCAATGAAACGGGTAAGAGAAGAAATGGGTTTAACCAATATGATTCTCATGGTTCCCTTTTGTCGTACTCCTCAAGAAGGAAAACAGGTATTAGCAGAAATGGCAAAAAATGGCTTAGTCAAAGGTGAAAATGGCTTAGAAGTTTACGTCATGTGCGAGTTACCAAGTAACGTTTTATTAGCTGATGAATTTAGTCAGGTTTTTGATGGTTTCTCCATTGGTTCTAATGATTTAACCCAATTAACATTAGGATTAGATCGAGATTCTGAATTAGTGGCACATTTATTTGATGAACGCAATGAAGCTGTTAAAAGAATAATAGCAAAAGCCATAACTACTGTTAAACAAAATAATCGCAAAATTGGTATTTGTGGACAAGCACCCAGTGATTATCCAGAATTTGCTCGTTTTTTAGTTGAACAAGGTATAGATTCTATTAGTCTCAACCCTGATTCTGTGATTAAGACAATGTTAGAAATTGCGAAAGCAGAAACAGGGGAATAGGGGAATAGGGACTGGGGACTGGGTAATAGGTAATTGGTAATTGGTAATAGGTGATTGGTAATAGGTAATTGGTAACAGTTTTACAACTAACAACTGACAACTGTACGGGCGAAGCATTTGGGGAACTATTTTTGGCAATGACCGATAATTTATCTTGCAAATGCTTAGCCCCTACTAACAACTGACAA
>NZ_VIKY01000301.1:0-5268 GCF_009711925.1 Dolichospermum sp. UHCC 0352
ACTATTTTTGGCAATGACCGATAATTTACCTTCCAAATGCTTCGCCCCTACTGACAACTGACAACTGACAACTGACAAATAAAAACTCATGATTAAAAGTGTAAATTCGATTCCGGCCTTTGATATTAAACAACAATATGCCACCATTGAAACTGAAGTAAGTGCTGCTGTCTTAGCGGTTCTGGCTTCTGGGCGTTATATTGGTGGTCCAGCAATTACAGATTTTGAACAACAGTTTGCAGCTTATAATGGCGTAAGCGAATGCGTAGCTTGTAACTCTGGTACTGATGCCCTATTTTTAGCATTACGCGCTTTAGGAATTGGGGCAGGTGATGAAGTTATTACCACACCATTTACTTTTTTTGCGACAACAGAAGTTATCAGTGCCGTTGGAGCAATACCAGTATTTGTAGATATTGATGCGACTACGTTTAATTTAGATGTAGAAAAAGTAGCAGCAGCGATTACAGCAAAAACCAAGGCAATTATGCCAGTGCATTTATTTGGACTCCCTGTAGATATGACAGGATTAATGGAAATTGCCAAAGCTCATAATTTAGCAGTAATTGAAGATTGCGCTCAAGCTACCGGTGCAAGTTGGGAAAATCAAAAAGTTGGGAGTATTGGACATATTGGTTGTTTTAGTTTCTACCCTACCAAAAATCTCGGTGGTTGCGGTGATGGTGGGGCAATTACCACAAATGATCCAGCGATCGCTACTCAATTGCGAATTTTGCGGGAACATGGGAGTCAGGTTAGATATATTCATGAAGAAATCGGTGTCAATAGTCGTTTAGATGCTATTCAAGCCGTAATTCTGCAAATTAAACTCCGCTATCTCGATCTTTGGAATAACAGACGCAAGCAAATCGCTGATTATTATTACCAACACCTCAGTCAACTTTCTGATATCATTGTCCCCCAGGAATTTACCTCCGGAGTTGGTGTTTGGAATCAATACACCATTCGCATCTCTGGAGAAAGACGTAATGGTGCAAGTGGTAAATATCGAGATTCCGTAAAAAACCAAATGCAGGAACAGGGTGTTAATTCCATGATTTACTATCCCTTACCTTTGCATTTGCAACCAGTATATAAAAATTTAGGTTATCAACCAGGACAATTGCCAGTAGCAGAGCAAGCAAGTCAAGAAGTTTTATCTTTACCCATGTTCCCCGAATTGGAGCAAGAACAACAAGATAAAGTCATTGATACTTTGAAAAATTGTTTATCTTGAATTTGTCAAAGTGCGAAGAAACAGAGGAACAGAGGAACAGAGGAACAGGGGAACAGAGGAACAGGGGGAGAATTATATTCTCCTTTCTTCTTTCTCCTGAACTCCTGAACTCCTTCCTTTTACGCAAATGTGCGAGTATTTGCAGTCGCTAAAGCTTCTACTAAACTCCGCACGGCAGCAATCATAGCGATTTCGCTGTTGAGTTGGTTGATAGCCGAACCGACACCAACACCAGATGCACCAGCAGCGATCGCTAAAGGTGCAGTAACATTAGAAATACCAGAAGCACACAGTACAGGTACAGAAACCGCACGGGCAATTTCATAAGCAGCGGCTAAAGTAGGAGCAGCCTTTTCAATTAAACCCAAAGTACCAGGGTGAATAGGATTGCTGCTAGTACCACCTTCAGTTTGAATAATATCAGCACCAGCTTTCACCAAATCTTCAGCCAGTTGTACCTGTTGGTCTAAGGTGAGAATATGGGGAACAGTCACAGATAGCGTAATTTCTGGCAGCAAGGCACGGGTTTGGCGAGTTAGTTCCAAAACCTCAGCAGCTTCAAATCTGCGTCCTTGGGCGTAGAAAGAATCGAAATTACCAATTTCAATCAAATCCGCACCAGCAGCCACAGCAGTGACAAACTTCTCTGGTTCAACCGCAGATACACAAATAGGTAACTTAGTCAAGCTTTTCGCCAATCTTACCAAATCCACATCAGCAGCAATATCCACAAAAGTCGCACCACCCAAATCAGCCGCTTTTACAGTTGCAGCCACACTAGCAGCATTGAAATTATTCAACCCGCTAATTACCTTTAGTACAGGATGAGCAAATGCCCGGTTGAGGTTAGGATACATAGTCATAATTTTTCTTTTGCAGCTTATTTCAGTAGGAATATTTTTACACTAAATATAGCAATATTTAATTTTGAAAAAAATTCAGTCCACTTCACTCCAGTAATTTCCTCAATTAGATAGTAGTGAAGTGTCTGTAATTATGGATACTACTGGCAGATGTGTTTTTAATGACCTGACACCAATAACTTATATTTTGCCTGTACTTGGAATCAAATAAAACTTCGACATTTACTTATCTTAAACAGCAACTTTTTCCTCAAGGGGCTTAAAAGTCTTTTTCGTCGCACCGCAAATAGGACAATTCCAATCATCAGGAATATCTGCAAACGGTGTACCTGGTGCAATTCCCGAATCAGGATCACCAGTAACCGGATCGTAAATCATACTGCATTGTCTACAAATCCATTTTTGCGTTTGCGGATCTTCACTGACAACTCTGGTGACAGCTTCTCCACCGTTTAATACTTCTAAGGCTTCAGTGTAGCGATCTGCGTGATGATTTTCAATGAATTTAAGTAATCCAAAACGATGGGCTGCGGTGCGAAATGTGTTAGCATGATCACTAGATTCTTGAGCTTGTTGGAGAAATTCTGCCGCTGCGGGATGATCTCGATCAGTTTGGGCAGCAGCAGCGAATTCAGGATACATTGTTGTATATTCATAGGTTTCACCTGCGATCGCTAAAGACAAACAACGAGAGATAATTTCCCGTTTTTGTGCATCAGTTAAAACCGCTGCGTCTTTAACTACAAGTTCTGGATGTAATAATTCAAAATGTGCAAAAGCGTGTTCAGTTTCTTGATCTGCTGTTTCTTTAAAAAGTTTCGCTAAATCGGAAAAACCCAGTTTACGTGCTACTGCTGCAAAAAATAGGTATTTACGATTTGCCATTGATTCCCCACCAAAGGCTGATTCTAAATTTTGTAGTGTAGTAAAATTGGACAAATCCATAATTGGTGAATCTCTATGAGAGGTTATTGCATTATATTAAAACATATACTTTAAAATTTGGTTAAAATGATTACTAACGAATTACCAAAATGCGTCGAGATTATTGCCAAACAACGGCAGTTTTTCCAAACTGGTAAAACGAAAAATGTTACTTTTCGGATTGGACAACTCAAAATCCTCAAACAATTAGTAATTGAGAATAAAACAGCAATTATTCAAGCATTAAAAGCCGACTTACGTAAACCAGAATTTGAGAGTTACGCTACAGAAATCGGTGTGAATAAAGAAATTGATTATGCTCTCAAACATATCAATACTTGGACAAAACCCAAAAAAGCAGCCGTTCCTTTAGACTTATTTCCATACTCGGCTAAAATATATCCAGAACCGTTAGGAGTAATTTTAATTATTAGTCCTTGGAATTATCCCTTTCAGTTAATTATCTCACCTTTGGTTGGGGCGATTGCTTCGGGAAATTGTACCATCATTAAACCTTCAGAACTTGCGCCTCATACTTCCAATTTAATCACAGAACTTATTCATAAATACTTTGATCCAGAATATATTACAGTTGTCCCTGGAGCAGTCGAAACTAGTCAACAGTTACTAGCAGAAAAATTTGATCACATCTTATTTACGGGTGGGACAGCCATTGGTAAAATCGTCATGGAAGCTGCTGCAAAACATCTCACTCCAGTGACTTTGGAATTGGGGGGGAAAAGTCCTTGCATCATTGATACAGATATCAATCTAGAACATACCGCCAAACGCATTATTTGGGGTAAATTTATTAATGCTGGACAAACTTGTATTGCCCCGGATTATTTGTTGGTAGATGCTAAAATTAAACCAAATTTAGTTAATGCTTTGCAAAAATGTCTCAAAGAATTTTATGGTGAAAATCCGGCTAATAGTCCCGATTATGCCAGAATTATTCATCAAAAACATTTTGACAGATTAGCTAATTTACTCAAATGTGGTAAAGTAATCATTGGGGGAGAAACTAAACCTCAAGAACTTTATATTGCTCCTACTTTATTAGAAAATGTTTCTCTAGAAGATGCAGTTATGCAAGAGGAGATTTTCGGGCCAATTTTACCAATCATTGAATATACTGATATTAATGAAGCTATTACTTTGATTAACTCTAGACCAAAACCCCTGGCTTTATATTTATTTTCCCAAAACAAAAACCTGCAAAACCGCATTTTACAGGAAACATCATCTGGGGGAGTATGTATTAATGACACAGTAATGCAGGTTGCTGTTTCTTCTTTACCATTTGGGGGTGTGGGTGATAGTGGGATGGGTAGCTATCACGGTAAAGCTGGTTTTGACACTTTTTCTCATGACAAAAGTGTCTTGCAAAACTCATTTCGTTTAGATATAAATTGGCGATACGCACCCTATCAAGGTAAATTATCGCTGTTGAAAAAAATTATTGGCATTTAAAATTCCAGGAATCACAGAGTCAGAATTTAACTTGAGGATTTTCTAGGAATCCCAATCTATACTTCAATACCTTAGCCAAATTGAAAAAAGCCTTGATTCGTAGGTATTGATACAAAAAATGGCTTAATTGTTTGATTCTCCAGGTAGGGGTAAAGCGCAGTGCTAAACCCTTACACATTTAGGTTTTTAGTAATCTTGTAAAAATTCAAATCTCAGCCGTCACGAGTATAAATTTATTCTAACTCCTGAATTGGAGACTACTGAATTCTTCTTTAAGATTCTTCTGTTTCTTCTTCCTCAGTCGTTGGATAGACGAATTTAGAACGGCCACTCAAAATGGATTTACCAAGGGAAAGAGCTTTTTGCGCTTCAACAACAGCCTTGTGTCTCCAGGTAGCGCGACGTTTATCTCGTTTAGATTTTGATGTTTTCTTCTTAGGAACAGCCATGACAGCGGTATATCGTGATTCTTGACAACCTTCCTATTGTAAGCGATCAATTGACATTATGGGACTATTAAAAGAACTGTTATCCAAATCATCGCTAAAGATTAAGGACTGGAATGCTTGTCATCTATTGATCAAATAACAGTAACAAGCGGGCTGTTTTGAAGTAAATTGCCCGCTTGTTGGGGATCAGGAAGTTTTTTCCATTGAGGACGAATGACTTTTAATGATAAGATTGGTGCGATCGCTTCCGTCGTTAACCATAAAGGAACTGCTAAGAACAGCCAAACTCCACTGTCAGTAACCCAGCCCTAAAGGGACTGAG
>NZ_VIKY01000302.1:0-13306 GCF_009711925.1 Dolichospermum sp. UHCC 0352
TCTGACTTAACCTGAAATGGTGCGTTACGCTGTCGCTAACACACCCTACTTTTGCACTTTATTTAATTCATATTCCTAAGTAATATCAAATCCTGTACTTCGACTATGGCTACACCACGCAGGCTATCGCTCAGTAACCAGAAAATCCTGATCAGACAAAAAATACTTGACAAATCCCCATACCTCATAGATAATGATATGTAAGTCGTGCCAAGACTACAAAAATTAAAAGCAAAAAAATCGAGTCGCCAGAGGCGACAACCAGAAGAAGGGAAAAGAAAAAAGCGTAAAGTGCAAAAGGGCAAGAGTGTAAAGAACTAAAGAGTCCTTGCGCCGGAAACTACTAACCGAAACCCAGTGTCGTTGCCCCTGCCATCTGGGTCATAGTAGTTACGATACGCAGAACGGCAAGTTCCAGGGTAGTTGAGCCAAGAACCACCGCGCAGCAGCCGTACTGCGCCCTCTTCAACGCTATTGGACTCTATCCATGCCGAGCCGTCTGTGGGAGCATCATTATAATCACCGTGCCAATGATCATCACACCATTCCCAAACATTCCCGTGCATATCATACAACCCAAAGGCGTTAGCTGTAAAGCTACCTACCGGAGTTGTTCTTTCTCTATATTCACCTTCAGGTTCTTCACCATAGATAGTAGTAGCACTATAATTTGCTAACTTACCTGTGATAGTTTCCCCAAAGTGAAAAGGTGTCGTCGTTCCAGCCCTGCAAGCGTATTCCCACTCAGCCTCACTCGGTAAACGATATTTTCTACCAGTCAGTTGAGAAAGTCTCTTACAAAACTCTACTGCATCATACCACGTAATTCGTTCAACCGGTAAATTATTTTCTTGTTTATTTTCTTTGAACTTTGACGGGTTCGGTTCAAGTTCTCGGTTTACCTGTGGACACTTGGTTGCGACTGCTTTCCACTGCGCTTGCGTCACAGGATATTTCCCCATAAAGAAAGGTTGTACCGTCACCTCATGCTGGGGACTTTCATCATCATAGCGTCCTGGTTCGTCTTCCGGTGAACCCATGAGGAATTTACCACGGGGGATAGCAACCATGTCTAATGTGATATTTCCTGGAAGACTTTCTTGAAAATAATAATTTTGTTGAGTTTCTCGTTTCGTTTCTTCACCACGACGGTTAACAGTAATGACATCAAAATCAAAACTTTGTAACCGGACTTTTCCAAAATTAATTTCTGGACGTTTTAACTTTATTCCCTCAACCTCAATAGTTTCTGACTTGAATATTTTCCGACTTGCTTCTACTCCCTTATCATCACCCCTGACAACAGCACGATAACCTTGTGCTATTTTCAGTAAAGGTTGATAGTTTTCTTTTAATGGTTCAGCTAAAGTTTCAATTACCGACGATAACCGCACCAACTCACCTTTATTATTGCTTAAATAAGCCTGTTGTAATTTTCGCGCTAATTCCTTTGCAGCTTGACTACCTTTTTCAACATAACTCAAAGCTGCCCATTGTTGCACTTGATTTAAGTCATTATTTTGATTTTGGTTACTAACTTGGCGGCTAATATATTGAATCAGAAAATCCGAAAGTTCTTTTAATATTTGTTTGCGGTTTCTTCTAGGAAGTCTTTTGAGTAATTCATTTCTCACTTCCCGTTCCATTTCATATAATTCAAAATCAACCTGTTGACATAAATCTGATAATAATAAATCAGCAACCACATACCAAAGAAGATCAGATGTTTGATAGAAGAATTTACGGTATAAACAATAAAGTAAATCTGGAGTTAAAACCAAAGGAAAAGCAGCATAAGACGCAAATTTTAAATGTGAGTTTCCTAATAATTTTTCAAATACCGCTATTCTACCATTAGCATCAAATCCATAATTCCATAAATCATCTGAAGAACCTCTTTCTTCCTCCTCCTTCCCTGGGAGGGAAGGGAGTTGGGGGGTTAGGTTTCGACTTGATAACCATTTCACCATTCTTTGAAACTCCCCAGTCTCCAAAGCAAACATAGGAACTGAAGGATTTATTTTAGCTATTTCCTCAGCCGTATTATCTACCCAACGGGAAGGGGGTAAAGGATTTAACCAAGCTATTTTTTTAGTTTTAGGAATTAATTGTGTAATAAAATCATAAGTTTCTTCCCACCTATCGGGTACAGTGCGGCCACGCGCAGCGCCAGCATCACTGATAATAATTACTAGAGTATGTTGTGGAGAAAATTTAGATAATATAGATGTAACAGATTGACCTTGCCAACATTGCGGATCATGGTAAAGTTCATCAGTAGGACTATTATGAAAATAATAAACTTTTGCAGTTTGGTAAATTTGTTGGAATTGACGACAAAATGGGTGAAATGGAGTCATTGAACCACCTTGATCAATTAATAGCACAACTTCCCGATATTTAGTTTTAGGATAAGTAAAAACAGCTTGAGTAAAAAATCCGTGTTTAGTAATATCTATAACTGTATTAAGAATGTCTATTTGGCGAACATTACCAGTTAATTTCTGTATTAATAACTGCCAACTTCTTTGTAATTTCTGACGACTAATAGGTAAATAATAAACTTCTTTGAGTTTCGTTTTTACAGAAGTACCAACTCCATGATCATCAGGCAAATCAGGATTAAATTGTGCTATTTCTGCGGCTGGTTGTGGTAATTCTGGTTCATCATTAATTAAAGCAGGTTGGGGTATTTTTTCTATTTCTGGTTTTTGTCTTTCTCGTTTTAATGTAGAAGCATCAGATTGACTCTCTATCCTTGCATTTTTATAAATAGACTTCTGATTAAATTCGTCCCAACATTGATTAAATAAAGCCTGTTGTTTGCGAGACTTTACCCAAACCGTTTGTAAAACCCCTTTAATAGCTGGTTTATTATCATTTAATACTATGTCAACAGACTTAGACAAAGCCATCAATGCCAAATCATACTGGTCTATAGTCAGAGGTAAACCAGTGGCACGTAATTCCAGAAATAGATTTAGTAATAATGGATTTTTCATAGTGCTTCTATTTTAGCATAGTTATTCACTAAGAGGATGTTTTCTCGTTCCCATACTCTGTATGGGAACGAATTTTAAAGGCTCTGCCTTTATTGATTGTATAGTACAGGAGGCAGAGCCTCTTTGATAGCATTCCCAGTCTGAGACTGGGAACGAGGTAACGAGGTAAACGAGATAAACGAAGTAAAGATTATCCTGTAAATCCTTAAATCCTGGATATTATCTCGACTTCGCTCGATAACCACCTGATTCAGACATTATTTTCCATATTCTTGTTTATCCTGGCGATTTTTTAATAAAGTACCATTATAGGGAAGTTTCTTGTTTTTAAGTTCTTTGATAATATCATTTAATTTTTTATCATCAATCTCATTTTCCTCATTTCTAATATGAAGGTTTAAGACTTGAAACCAATCAATTAATTCACTGGTACTGACTTTTTTATCTGTTTCTTCTTTGTTATCATTCATATCTTCTCGCAAAGCCAAAAAACGACCAATTGCAGCATTTATTAATGTTTCAGGAGGTGCTGAAAATCTGCCATTGATAATTTCTATCAAATCGTCTTTTTTCGGAAATTCCACATAATGATATAAACAACGTCTGAGAAAAGCATTAGGTAATTCTTTCTCTTGGTTAGAAGTGATAAAAATAATTGGTGGTGCATCTTTATTAGCTGTTAACCACCGTCGAGGACGCACATCTTTAATTTCAAAACATTGGTCTTCTAAAGCTAATAATAAATCATTGGGAAAGTCTATATCAGCCTTATCAATTTCATCAATTAAGACGATATTTCTAGATTTGACATTATCTGTTTTTCCATGTTCTAAAAAAGCATGACCTAATGGACCATATTCTAAATAATCTTCAGGGTTTGTACTCTTTAATTTTTCTAATTTTGCTATTTGTGCAGCTTGTAATCTGCCAATATAATCATAGGTGTAAAAGCCATCTTGCGCTTTGCTAGTTGATTGAATATTCCACAGTCGGAAATGCCAATTTTCTCCTTCTCTTTGACTAAATTCATAAAATACAGCGCGCGCAAGTTCACTTTTTCCGCATCCAGGTTCACCTTCTAATAGTAAAGGCCGATTGAGTTGAATTGCTAACTTTACCGCTTCTTTTAATCCATTATCAGGATAGTATGGGTATAGTTTGCGGTTTACTTGTTCGTTCCAAATACCTCCAGAGGGAGGGTGTATTTTTCCGGTGTATTTTAATTCCATGGGTAATTACTCCAAATTTTTAAAGTTGTAAGATTTCTATCAATGTTTAAATATTTATATAACTCAACAAGTAATTCTTGTGCATTATTTTGACATTTATTAATTATTTCATTGGCCATTAATTCTTCCATATTCAATAGATTAATTAAATGATATGGACGATAATCAGCGTTTGGTAATTCTATGATATTTTCATGAATATAGCTTTGATTTTGTAATTGATTTTGTAAATTTTTATCTGTGGCTAATAAAAACATTAACAAATGCCCATCATTATCAGGTGATTTTGCCTGATACATAGTTTGATGGAAATCATATATTTTGTTGATATTTTCGATATCATAGCAATAATGATCAATATTAATTACAAGAATAATATGTTGTTGTTTAAGTTTATTGTAAATGTCATTTTTATGAAAAATAGATTTGAAGTTAGTAATACTTGTACTTAATTGTGTATGGATATTCTCACTAGAACTATTAAGAGTGATAATTGAATATTTATTGATTTTAGTTTTAGTTTGAAGAAAACAACTTTCAATTGCTTTCTCTAATCGGTGCAACATCCAACTACGACTATATAGACAATCATTAGAAATTAAAAAAGTATTTTTACCGTCTTGCACTTTTTCAATTAGTAAATTAATTTGCCTTTCATGATTAAAGAGTTTTAATTTGTCTTCTAATTCAATAGTATTATCTGGTTTATAAGCAATTTCATCTGGGTTTAAACCTAAAATTTCACAAAAGGCATTGAAAACTGATTCTGGTAATAGTTTTTCTTGCCCTTTTTGTTTACTTTTGCGTGCATCTTTTCCAGTACAAAATGTTCGCCAATTTGCATCAGTTAACTGGAACGCAGTCACTTGTTTATCTTCTAAATCTCTAAGAAAGTTATCAAGTTGTATTGGCGCTTTTACTTGCTCAATATATGTTCTTACTATATCCCTACTAGATTTACTTATGTTTGAATAACCTGAAAAAATGTGCAGATGTTGATCTAATAACACTGCTAACTTTTGATTATCTAATTGCGTTGTATTTGAATTGATTATATTTTTTTCTATTATATAGCGTTCTAATTCTTGTTTAGTAACTTTATATATTGGTGTCTTGGCAGAATTTTGAGTATATCCTTCTTTTTTCATTGCTGCCTTAATTTTTTCAATCCCATCCGAAGAAGCCCTTAGTGTTTTTTCTTGTTGCTCCATGTCTGAATTTCCATCTTCTTGTGATCAGATCATATTTGACCATGATCTGAGTATGCCATTTTTTAGTACAAGAGTCAATATGAACTTGTAAGTAAACAACAGAAAAAAGAAGATTATGCTCAAAAACTACCACCACCACAAACAACTTAAAACCTTAAATGATCAGCAAAATGTGGTATTTTACACTTGGTGGGTTGCGAAAATGGTTCATCTCATCCTCATCTCAGTAGGTATCGGTTTAGTATTTACTGGTAAGATCCATGACGGTTCATTAACCACAGTTGCAGGTGTGTTATCGCAGATTTCAGTAGGTAGCTTTGCCAAGTATAATCAATCTCGCTTAGATAAGCAAATTAAAGCGTTAATGGCTAAAATGGATGAAGAGTAAATTGACTTGAAAAAGCTGGTAGGGGTTGAGAATTACGCTTTATCCCTACAAATATATTGTCTGGTAGCGTAGCGTGGCGCAAGCCATACCAGGATTAACAGGATTTTCTTGTTTATCCTTATGCAAAAATTGGAGATACTTTTAAATTTAGACTATTAAATTGTGGAGATAAAACTAAATCATCACCGGAGAAAATCCCAATCTCATGATAAATTTTGTTAATTAACTCTAAAACCAATATGCTTTGGGTTTGGGGGTCAATAATCCAATATTCAGGAATACCACAATCTTGATATTGTAGACGTTTGGCAATGAAATCTCTATCTCTTTGTAATTCCCCAGGACTAACAACTTCAACAACCAATAAAGGTGGTAGCATTGATAGGCGAATAGTGTTCCGATTTGCTAATTGTTGAATATGCTCTTCTCGAATAATAGTCAGGTCAGGATAACGGTTTCTCGGTTCTCCTCTGACTTCCAATTCCAAACCATGTCCCCGCACTCTTTTATGACCCAAGAGAGAGACAAATTGAATTAATAAAAATGTAGCAATTTGCACATTGATTCCTGATTCTGGGGGCATTTCAATTAACTCTCCATTAAACAATTCATAAAGTTTTTCTGTACCATCATCATAAGATAAATATTCTTCAAAGCTTTGAAATTGATGTTTAACTTGTAGCATCAGAGTTACTCCATCTATTGTCTTAGTTAGATTTTAACACTCTTGATTTCTCTTTACGTCTCTGCACGAAATTAAATGTAATTCACTTACCAGAAAATTGTAGACCTTCACATTAGGGCGTTGCTGATTAAGGGTATGAATTTTAGTCTCACGCAAAGGCGCAAAGACGCACTGAGGTTTGAGTTTTAAAGGTTCAATTTGGGAATTTCATACCTCAATTCAGCAACGCCGATAAATTCATGATTTCTTCATGAATATGATATATGAATAAATGTATTTATGTTAATAGTCTAAAAATATACAACAATATCTTCATATCACAAATTTTTATCTACCCAATGGAGGAATCAAGACGTACCCAATAAATATTAAATAATTAAATATTCCGATCACCTGACGAACTTTAACAGTATATCCCTTTGTTTGCACTATACAAACAAGGGATTTTTTTATGCAAATTCGTAAATGATACCAATTGCAGATGATAATCATCATTTTATATATCTTAGGGGGGACTGGATTCAAGCCGAATAAATATTAAATATTAAGTAGCCCGATTACCCTACCGGACTTTAGCTCCAAATCCTCTCTTGTCATTATCCGATAAGAGAGGTTTTATTCACTTTTTATCAGCTTACTCAGAAATTTGCTAATTTTCATTAACCGAAAATTATTCATTTTTAGAATTGATATATTACCAAAATTTGTCTACATATTAAAAATAATGCCCCGACCATAATCAATATTAATGTTATTTTTCCCCCAGGAACTAGGGTTTGATAGTTACCATTAGTAAATTCTGGTGTTTGACTTTGTTTCCAACTCATTAATGCTGGCATAATTCCTCCTAAAATGGAAGCACTAAATGCGCCAGTATATTCTAGAGCATGAAAAAAGATGGTAGGATTAAATGTTCCTAAACTCAGAGGTGGAAGCAACACTAAGGAATAGAGAGGTAAACGAGAAATTTCGCTTTTGGTAATGATGGAAATATCTTGAAAAAAGTCTGTTAACCCATAAGTAATCCCAATAAATGATGTCACAATTGCAAATTCAGAAAAAATTGATAATAACACAGCAAACCATTCTCCTGATTGACCAGTTCGGAGAATTTCCAGTGGATCAAATACTTTCTCATTTTCGAGATTATGCGATAAAATATCTGGAGTCATGCAGCCTAAAATAACCGCATTCCAAGCTAGAAACATGAACAAGGGAATCACTGAACCAATAATCATAGATTGGCGAATTTTGGGAATGTCTCCTTCCAATTGAGTTACAACCAATGGAACAATACTATGAAAGAACATTGCTACATAGATAACAGCAACAGCATTACCAATAGATTGCCAATTTTGGACTAAAAGTTGAGAGTTTTGGAATTGCATTCCCCCTAATATTAATAAACCAAAAAAAGCAATTAGTAAAATAATAATAAATATACCATTAATCTTTTCTACTAATCTATCTTTACCCCAATACATTAGGCTACCAAATACTAGAAAAAAACTTACTGTTCCTACCCACTGAGGTGAAATATGTTCTAATTCCCAAACTTGATCAACTGTGGTTATTAAAATTTTTCCACCTTCAGTCATATATGCCACCAAGAGGGCATAGTGGTTAAATATATAGGCAATTCCGGCAATTCTCGCTCCTGGTTTACCGAGAATCTTGGCTATGATTGCTAATAAACCTATATGAGAAATACCCTCAACTCTCATCACATTTAAAGTCAATTCTGCAACTAATAAACCGGAAATTAAAGCATACAGCCATACAGTAATAAGTAGGATTGTAGATGGTATAATCCCAGATGGTAAAGTTACCGCAGGTAAGCCAATAATCCCCGCCCCAATAGTAGTTCCGACAATTAAAGCTGTATTTCCAAAAACACTACCAGGTTGATGTTGAAATTTATTATCATCAAACTTTAGGTGAGAAAATAATCGCGTTACTGGTTGTTCTTGTTTATTCATAGTGCAGGTAATTAGTGTTATTTAGATCCCCGACTTCTTAGAGAAGTCGGGGATCTTGTTTCTTGTTTTTTGTTTTATTAAACAAATTTTTTGCTAAACTCACAGATTAAGTCTACCCTACCTTTACGTAACATGGCTGGATCTAATCTTCCTGTGGTATTACAAGTCATTAGTATTACTAATTTTTGTTGCATTTGCATCACAGATTCATCAATTACGCTTTGGTATAATGTCCCATCTAATAAGGCTAGAATATGCTTAAAGTGTAGTTTCTTCTACCTCTTTCATAAGCTTCAATCTGTAGCCAAATATCATGTTCTGACCAATAGGCATAAACTGTATTAACTACATCTAACCTTTCCCAATTCACAAATTTTTCAACGGGGAAATAAAAGTCTCTTTCTGAGTAATATTGAGTGATAACATCAGGACGTTCTAATAGTTTCAAAACTCGTAAAACGGTTATTTCTTGGAGAAGATTCAGAACATAGTCAATGGGAATACTATTACGACTGACAAATTGAACGAGAGGTGTTTCTGTTGTCAAAAAGTCTTTATGGCGATGTTCTGGGGTGAGCATATCTGGTGTAATATAATTCCAATATTTTTGGAATTCACCACGGGTATAATCTGAAGCTAAATTTAAAATATTTGCCCACCAAGCATACTCTTTTCTCGCTAGAGCATCAGCATAATAGCTGGCTAAATTAATACTTTTCTGGGTTAATTCTTGAGTATCATGAAATAAAATTTTACCGAAGTATTCCCAATCAAAATCTCTGTGAAATGGCCGCCAACCACTAGATAACAAGTGTTGAAAGTTCTTATTGGTGTTATTACTTTCGTTGGTTCGGAAATAGTCAAAATCCATAGTCAAATTATTCTCTGTTGAAACAGGCAATGATGCACAACTTTTTGATCACACTTATTTATGTAACATACTATAGCATTACACCAAAAAGGTTTTACTGCCTACCGCTGTTGGTGTAGCCTGTCCTTAGAGGTTGTTTGAAAACTTTTTCGTGTGGGATCTGACACCCGCAGATCCCCCTAAATCCCCCTTGAAAAGGGGGACTTTGAGGAATTTAGCCCCCCTTTGTAAGGGGGGTTGGGGGGATCTCAATTAATTCTGATACTTTTCAAACATCCTCTTAGGGTAACCTGCTAGATTACACAAAAAGAGGTTGTGTCAACTATTTTACACGAGTTATGAATTTGTTGATTTTTCTAAATAAATTTATTGACAATTTTGCATATAATCAAAATATATCTGCTAAAAGTATTAAAGCTGGATTTTTATTTCCTGTTCAAATTGGTGTCAGGATTTAGCCGTCAGTTGTCATCTGATACAGCTTTTAATCCAGAAATACAGGAAATTAACACTTCCTCTTTTTTGCTGTTCTGGCTTTTGGCTGATAGCTGAATGCTTACAAATCGGTTGAGATAATAACCAATGAGGATTTACAAGTTTGTCTATTATGCCCAAAAAAACCACTACTCCCCATTAACTACTCTGGAGACGAGATGTATCTAGCGCATTCATTCATGAGTGATGAGAAACGGAAAAAACATCAACAGCCTTTAATTTTAGTGGTAGAAAATCATGATGATAGTCTACTGCTAATGGGTTATACCCTTGAGTTACTTGGTTGTCAGTCTATTTGTCAAAAAGAAAGTTCAAAAACAGTATTTATGGCGAAAGAACACCAACCTGATTTAATTTTATTAAATATTTTTTTACCAGGTATGAGTGGACTAGACGTTATTCGATATCTAAAGCAAGAATCATTAACTTGTCATATTCCCGTGGTTGCTGTTACTGTTTTAACTGGGAGTGAAGATAAACAACATATTCTAGAAGCAAAGTTTGATGATTACATCACTAAACCTTATATGATTGAGGAATTGGCAGCAATTATCTACCGATTACTAGGTAGAAAATTTGAGCTATGCTCAACTTTAGAAGTGCAGCACATTCATTAATAATTATTCAGTGATTTTAGGTAATTTGACTGTGAATATACTACCTTTACCCAGTTCGGAGAAAAGTTCTATTTTACCTCTGTGTGCTTCAGCAATCCGGCTGGAAAGGTGTAGTCCTAAACCACTACCTGATCTTTTATTCTGGCCTTGGTGAAAGCGCTCAAAAATTGTTCCCTGATCTTCTGCCGCAATGCCATAACCTGTATCTTGAACTTCGATGACTATTTCACTAAGATGATTGATTGGGGATAAGGTTTCAAAAATGCGAATTTCTATACTACCTGTATCAGTAAATTTGATCGCATTACCAATTAAATTATTAAACACTCGTCGTAATTCTAAGCGATCGCCGTTAACTATGCCCCCATTATTTCCAGTTGGGCTTAATTCATGGGTATCCAATTTTAAAATTAAGTTTTTCTCCTGTGCTAGGGGAGTTAGTTCACTGACTACTTCAGCCGCAATTGTTGTTAAGTTACATGATTCAAAGTTGAGGGTTTTTTTCCCAGCCTCAAAACGGTAAACTTCTAGCAATGTATTCACCATTTCCAGAAGATTTTGATTACTGCGAATCATCACATGAATCGGTTGTTTCATTTCTGAAGGAATCTGACCAAAGACTTCTTGCAGAAATAAATTTAGCATTCGATCAGCGGCTACTAAGGGAGTACGTAAATCATGGGTGAGACGAGAAACAAAGTCTTCTCGCTGTAGTGTCATTTTTCGTTGTTCGTCAATACTGTGCTTTAATCTTAACAGCGATCGCACTCTTGCTAATAGTTCTTCTGTCTCAAAGGGTTTACAAATAAAATCATCAGCACCAACATCTAAACCTTTAACAACGCTAGATTCGTTATAAGCTGTCAGGAGTAAGATCGGAATATAGTTGATTTCGGGATTATTCCGAATCCGTAGTGTAACTTCATAACCATCTATTCCCGGCATCATCACATCTAAAATAATCAAATCCGGTGGTAATTCTGCTACTTTGTCTAAAGCTGCTTGACCATTGGTAGCTGAATCAACATGATATCCCTCACTTTCTAAAAGTGTTCTCACTACATCGAGATTATCTTGGACATCATCAACAGACAAAATTCGGTCTTTTTTTAAATTAGACATAGTTAACTTTTTGGTAATCTACAACCTGATATGAGGATAATTCATTAAAGCTTTGTTCGGGGAATATACAGAATGAAAATGATGCTGATGAGAACTAAAAACTACATTACCTAAATCTGCTGCTAAATTGATTCTTCGGGGTAATTCTATTTTAAACGTTGAACCCACTCCTAATTGACTTTCAACACATATTTTTCCTCCCATTATCCCCACTAGTGAATCAATAATAGCCAAACCCAAACCTGTCCCTGAATATTTACGGCTGATACCTTGATCAATTTGATGAAATGCTGCAAAAATGTTTTGAAAATCTTGAGAAGCAATCCCAATTCCTGTATCTTTAACAGTTATTGTAACTTGATTTTTAGGTGTTTCTCGAATTTCTACCCAAATATTGCCAGATTCTGTAAATTTAACAGCATTGGTCAGTAAATTAGTTAAAATTTGCCGTAATCGGGCTGCATCATTAAATACTGATGTATTCTCTAAGTCTGTTTTGACTAACAAAGATAACTTTTTGGCCTCAGCTAAGGGGCGGATTTCTGTAACTACGTTACTAACAACTGCTGATAAATCCAATATTTCTGGCTTTAGTGCTAATTTCCCAGATTCTAGCTGAGAAAAATCCAGAATTTCATTGATCTTGATCAGTAACTCTTTACCATTATTGAGAATTTTCTCTACCATGACCAGTTGTTGATCTGTCAATTCACCAAATTTAGGACGTAATAGAATCTGTGAAAATCCAATAATCGCATTCATGGGAGTTCTTAGTTCATGGGATATGGTGGCTAAAAATAGTGATTTTAAACTGGATGCTTCCAAAATATTGAGGTTTTGTTCTTGAATATGCTGCTGCTGTGCTGTGAATTCTTTCTGCTGTAAAATTAGCTGTTCACGACTTTCTTTAAGCTGTTGATTTGCTAAATTTAGCTGCATTTCCGTATGGTGAATACGAATTGCACTGCGTAACATTTGAGCTATGGTTTCTGGAGATAATTTAGACTTAATAAAATACTCGGTAGCACCTAATTTTATCCACTCTTGGGCTATTTTTTCATCTCCTGAATCTATGAGAATTACTAAAGGAACTTTAATCCCTGAAGATTGTAATTTATGAATTAATGTTAAGCTGTCTTGATTTGGTAAGTGATAGTCGAGAAATATGCAATCATAGTGATTATGGATTAGGGCAAAGAAGGCTTGACTCCCATCCTTAACTTCATCAATTTCCATCTTAATACCTGTTTTAGTCAGAGCTAAACTTACTATTAAGCCGTCTACCTGATCATTTTCTACAACTAAAATTTTTAGCGGTTCTTCCATCGGTTTTTCTTTTTGCTGTTAAATACAGATTTATGTTCAGCATTTCTGTTTTTACAGTCTCTAGATTGTACAAATAATCAACATGATTTTTTGCTGAATTAGCAGATTTATTCCCAAATAAAATAAAATACTTTATCCAGTTAAAAACATTGTAAATTACTAATTCATTAACTGTCCTCACCCATTAGTGAGAGTTGCATGGAAACATTATGTACCATTAGCGTAAGTATTTAAACTTAAAGAGTAGGAATAATTGCTAAATAAGGATCACTTACCTCCTGCGGATGAATTGGTTTTTAGAGCAGGTAAGTAGGTGAACGGAAAAAAACCGTAGACGCGGAGCGGCTTCTCGAAGAGTAATATGTAACGAAAAGTAAAATC
>NZ_VIKY01000303.1:0-19061 GCF_009711925.1 Dolichospermum sp. UHCC 0352
GATTTATAATTGCAGGTCGCTACAGATACAATCAAAACAATTGTTAGGGACTGAAGAACAAAAGTTTGAATTATGTCATCTGTATAGTAATAATCCTCTGAAAGTTAAAATTGTTGTTAATACCATCATTGAATTATTTAATGGTAATATTGAAAAATTCCTAGAACAAGATACATTATTAGTCAGTAATTATATTAACAGCTTACTGGAACAGCAGTTAAATCCCCTCTCGGTTCTAGAATGGCAAATTATGTACTGTCTGTCCACTGACCAGCAATTAACAACTATTACTGATTTAGCACCAAATCAAAATATATTACCGACTGTTTCTAAATCCCAACTTTTACAAGCAATAGAAAGGCTATATTCACGCTCTTTAATAGAGAAAGAAGCGGGTAAGTACACTTTGCAACCTGTTCTCAGGGAGTATGTCATGGAACAATTTATTCATAAATTATGATTTGATTATATATAAGCTTTAAAAATATGATTTGCAGTAAGATCTAATTCAGGAAAAGTTTGGGAAATAATCCGTTCATGATCTCGAAACTTGCTAATTTGATATTCTTGATCAATTAAATTACAAACAGAGATTGTCGGTTGTTTAGGATTACCAATAAAATTCCTTATACAGCACTTTCCGGTGTTATGAGGTACATATCCAGCGGGCAAGATGCCCGCACTACAAAAGTTTTATAATTCAAGTTTGTACCTCATTAGAGCGAAATCTGCTGTATTATAGCATTGACAAAAAACAAGAACCCCGACTTCTTGAAGAAGTCGGAGTTCTGGATATTATTTAATTACTACTTCCCAAATCCTTTACCTTTACTAATAGAAGGAAGACAAATACAGTTTTCTAACTGCTGAAGTAAGGTTTCGGTATCCAGATTTTGACCAATTAACACTAACTGATTTTTCTTTTCTCCTTTCCATTGATCATCATCAATAGTGAAGCGTTTACCGCAAAGATGGAAAATATGACGTTGGGGACTTTCATCAAACCACATAATTCCCTTAGCACGGAAGACATTTGTGGGTAATTGGTTATCTAAGAAATGTTGAAACTTTCTAATCGAAAAAGGTTTATCACTTTGGAAAGAAATAGAGATAAAACCATCATTTTCTAAGTGGTCAGAATGATGATGATGTTGATGATCATGGTGGTCATGGCCACAGGTAGAATGATCATGATCATCGTGATGTTCATGTCCACAATCATCATGATCATGATGTTCTTCTGCGTGGTCATCAAAATATTTATCAGATTCAAACAAACCAACACTAAGAATTAAAGGTAGGGGAACTTGGGATTTTGTCGTGCGAATAATTCTGGAACCTTCCTTAATATTGTTGATTTTTTTCTCCAATTCCTGCAAAGTGGTTTCATCAACTAAATCAGTTTTATTGAGAATAATGACATCACCATAAGTAATTTGACTCAAAGCCGCTTCAGAATTGAATAAATCTAAGCTATAATTTGCCGCATCAACTACAGTAATAATAGAATCCAACCGAGTTAAATCTCGCAATTCTGAACCCAGAAATGTCATAGCTACGGGTAAAGGGTCTGCTAAACCAGTTGTTTCTACAACTAGATAATCTAGCTTTTCTTCCCTTTCTAAAACCTTGTAAACAGCATCAACCAAGTCATTATTAATTGTGCAACAAATACAGCCATTACTTAATTCCACCATGTTTTCATCAGTGGAAACAACCAATTCATTATCAATACCAATTTCGCCAAATTCATTCACTAACACAGCAGTTTTTACACCTTGCTGATTTGTGAGAATATGATTGAGTAAAGTCGTCTTACCACTACCAAGGAAACCCGTAATAATTGTTACTGGTAAACCTTGTTTGGTCGCTGCCATTGGGTGAGATTCTGTAGTAACTGATGATGTCATAGTCATAAAGGAGGATTTTGGTGTATTCTAAATTTTATCTTGATTTTGTCCACTCGGCGTTAGAGTAATACCAAATTAAGATGAAGCTGTATAGAATCAGATTTCAAGAATAATTGACCGCAGATAAACGCAGATAAACGCAGATGAAGACGGATGAATTTATGGATTTCATGATTCTGTGCCGTCTCATATAAAATTGGTATAACATATTTACATACCAGCTTGAAAAATCTGGTTAACACTGAGGGTAAGCTCTGGGAAAGTTGGTGATACTATAGTTTGATTTTCTCTAAATTGACTAACTCGATATTCTCCATTGATTAAATGATAGATTGAATCATACTTTACCTCCAGGTGTTGACAAGATTACGAAGTATTACTAACAATAATCATAGCCAATTATTAGCTACTAAAATTTTCATTTACGCCATTGTCATCAACTTGCGTTATCATTGTTTATCGTCAGATTGCCTTATTCCTCTATTATGACCCTATCTATTTACAATACCCTCACCCGTCGTCAAGAACAATTTACCACCGTTGAACCTGGCAAAGTTAAGATGTATTATTGCGGCGTGACGGTTTATGATTACTGCCATTTGGGTCATGCTAGAGCTTGTATTGTTTGGGATGTAGTGCGTCGTTATCTGCAATTTATCGGTTATAATGTCCGCTATATCCAAAATTTTACGGATATTGATGATAAAATTCTCAAACGCGCCAGAGAAGAAGGTTCTTCCATGGAAGTTGTCGCCGAAAAATATATTCAAGCATATTTTGAAGATATGTCGCGGTTGGGAATTAAAGAAGCTGATGAATATCCCCGCGCTACACATACAATGAATGGTATTCAGAGATTAATTCACGATTTAGAACATAAAGGTTTTGCGTATCCGTCTCACGGTGATGTGTATTATGCAGTCCAGAATTTTGCCGAATATGGCAAACTTTCGGGACGGAAATTAGAAGATATGCAAGCCGGTGCAAGTGAACGGGTAAACGTCGAAGACCCAGAATATCAAAAGAAGCGATACCCCTTTGATTTTGCCCTGTGGAAGTCTGCAAAACCCGGTGAACCCGCGTGGGAGTCTCCTTGGGGAAAAGGTCGCCCCGGATGGCATATAGAATGCTCGGCCATGGTACGCGATCGCTTGGGTGATACCATAGATATTCATGCTGGTGGTGCTGACTTAATTTTCCCCCACCATGAAAACGAAATTGCTCAATCGGAAGCCGTTACCGGCAAACCTTTAGCCAATTATTGGTTACACAACGGCATGGTCAAAGTAGATGGGGAAAAAATGTCCAAATCCTTGGGTAATTTTATCACCATTCGTCAATTATTAGATCGGGGTGTAGATCCAATGGCCGTGCGTTTATTTGTGATGATGGCACAATATCGTAAACCCATAGATTTTACCGATGATGCTATATTGGCAGCAACCAACGGCTGGCATACTATCAAAGAAGCTTTATTATTTGGACATCAACATGGTAAAAAACTAGAGTGGGATGAATCTAACCAAATCCAAAATTCCGAGATTGAGAGATTTCAAGAAGCCGTTAATGATGATTTTAATTTTCCTGGTGGTTTAGTAATAATTTTTGAATTAGCCAAAGAACTAAATCGGGAAAGAAACATCATTGTTCATCAAGGAAAAACAACAACCCCAGCTAACGAACTACTGCAAAAATGGCAAACCCTAATTACATTAGCAGAAGTTTTAGGTTTAACCGCCAAACCAGAAACAGAAACTCCTAAACAGGATGGTATAAGTAATGCAGAAATTGAGGAGTTAATTCAAAAAAGATGGGAAGCAAGAAAAGCAAAAAACTTTGCAGAAAGTGATCGCATTCGTGATGAACTTTTAGAAAAGGGAGTGGTCTTAACTGACACAAAAGATGGAACATTTTGGCACCCTGAGATTATACCTTTAACAAAATGACCATTAGTTTAATTTAATTGATACGAAATAAGCTACACGCTGGCACAGATAATAAATTTAAAATTCCTCTCTGCGCCTGGAGCGTCTCTGCGTGCAAAAAAAATAATTCTCAATTTTTACTTAACACAATGTGGAAACAATTAACAACCGCAATTTCTCATTTAAACATCCCCGCTGACTGGGTAGGAATTAGAGCCGTAAAAACAACTTCAACCCATCATTCCGTGCGTGATGGTTTACCCCAAAGCAATGGTAAATCATTAAACATGGGAGCAATGATAGAAGTCATAGTTGATGGTTGTTTAGGTTATGCAGCCACCAACTCCTTAGATATTTCCAGCTTACAAAACGCTGCGGAAATCGCCTATAAACAAGCATTAGCAGCTAGTAAATGGTGGATATATCCCCTGAGTGAAAATACCCGTCCTCAAGTAGTTGGTGAATATAACTCACCATTTTTAGAACCATTTAACGCTTTTAGTCCTGGAGAAATCAACAACTTACTAATTCGGATTTGTCAGCAACTCAAAATTAACGATAAAATCATTCAAACTACAGCCACCGTCGGCACAGATCAAAAAGAAACTTGGTTTGTGAGTAGTAATGGTTCCGAAATATATCAGAATATTCTATCTCTTAGTCATCATTTTGGAGCGATCGCTCAAGATGGTACAATTGTCCAACAACGCACCAACAATGGTGCTTACGCTAACTCCTATCAAGGTGGTTGGGAACTGTTTAAACAAGATAATTTATGGCATCAAGTTCAACAAGTTGGTGAACAGGTATTAGAATTATTAACAGCAGCAGAATGTCCAAATACTCGGACTAATTTAGTTTTAGCACCAGATCAAATGATGCTACAAATTCATGAAAGTATCGGACATCCTTTAGAAATTGACCGCATTTTAGGAGATGAACGCAACTATGCTGGAGGTAGTTTTGTCACCAAAGATGATTTTGGTAAATTAGAATATGGTTCACCGCTCATGAATATCACCTTTGATCCTACAGTACCAGGTGAATTTGCCAGTTATAGTTTTGATGATAACGGTGCAGTAGCTACCAAAGAATTTATTATTAAAAAAGGGATTTTACAACGAGGTTTAGGTAGTTTAGAAAGTCAAACCAGAGCAAATTTACCCGGTGTTGCTTGTGCGCGGGCTTCTTCCTGGAATCGTCCTCCCATAGACAGAATGGCTAACTTAAATTTAGAACCAGGAAATGCCACTTTTGAGGAAATTATTTCAGGAATAGACCATGGAATTTACATGGAATCTAACCGTTCTTGGTCAATAGATGATCAACGTTATAAATTTCAATTTGGTTGTGAATATGCAAGATTAATTGAAAATGGTAAACTTACCAAAACCCTCCGGAATCCTAATTATCGCGCTACTACACCAGAATTTTGGCATAGTTTAATTCAAGTTGGAGATAATAGCAATTGGCAAATTTATGGAGCGCCTAATTGCGGCAAAGGAGAACCAAATCAAATGATTTTTGTAGGCCATGGTTCACCAGTTTGTGCATTTGCAAATATTGAGGTTTTTGGTGGTGGTTAATGAATTTTCCGCTTTAGGTTCTGGTGAGTTAAAGTAGGTTGGGTTAAGCAACAGCGCAACCCAACAGAAAGAAATATATTGATCTTGAATTAATGCTACAATAAAAAAGTAACTACTTGAGGCCATATCAATATGATCATTGCTCAAGAATTAGAATCACAACAAGACATCTCCGCAGATGTAATATTTCCTCCTAGTGATTTATATAGTGATGAACCTCCCGTGGAAACTGAACTACATCTACGACAAATAATTTTACTTTTCAAATGTTTAGAATGGTTATGGAAAGATAGAACAAATTTCTATGCTGCGGGAAATTTGACTATTTACTATAGTCCTAATCAGAAAAAATCACAATTTTTCCGAGGTCCTGATTTTTTTGTTGTCTTGGAAACTGAACGCAAAACCCGCAAAAGTTGGGTAGTTTGGGAAGAAGACGGTAAATACCCTAATTTCATTTTAGAAATTCTTTCACCCAGTACAGCTAATACTGATAGAGAATTTAAAAAAGAACTTTACCAAAATACTTTCCGCACACCAGATTACTTTTGGTTTGATCCTTATACATTAGAATTTGCAGGTTTTCATTTAATAGATAATAAATATCAACCTTTAGAACCCAATAAACAAGGATATTTATGGAGTGAACAGTTAGGGTTATATTTAGGAATTAATCAAGGACTATTAAGGTATTTTACCCCAGCAGGAGAGTTAGTGCCGACACCAGAAGAAACCGCAGAAGAGGAAACTAAAAAAACAGCAATACAAGTGCAAAGAGCAGAAATACAATCCCAAAGAGCAGAAATAGAATCCCAAAGAGCAGAATGGGAAGCTAGAAGATCAGAACGTTTAGCAGCAAAATTGCGAGAACTAAATATTGACCCAGATACAATTTAATTTAAAAAATGAAACCAGAAGAATTATCAACCCTAGAAAAAACTTTTAATCAACTTGTGGAAACTCTGCTGATTAAAAAAGCAGAAAATGAACATTTTACAGTGAGACTTAGCAGCGAAAGCAGTCAATTTACTCGCTTTAATTCTGCTAAAGTTAGACAAACAGGTTATGTTCAAGACGGTTCGATTCAATTGACCTTAATGGCCAATCAACGTAGTAGTTTTCGTCAATTTTCCTTTACTGGAAATTGGGATATAGATTGGGAATTAGCTTATACAGCTTTACAAGAATTACGTCATGAATTGCCTTTATTACCAATTGATCCTTATTTAGTGATACCATCAGGAAATAATATCAGTCGAGAAGTTAATACTGGTAAATTACTGACTCCAGAAATATTAGTTCCCAGTATTCTCGAAACCGTTGCTAATTTAGATTTTACCGGAATGTATGCTGGAGGAATTGTCATTAGAGGTTATGGTGATTCTAGTGAACAAAAACATTGGTTTGTCACTGATTCATTTAATTTAGATTATTCCTTATTTATGACATCAGCACAAGCTGTTAAAGGAACTTTTGCCGGTAGTGAGTGGAATGAAACTGCTTATTTAGCTAAAATAAATGATGGAAAAAAGCAGTTAGAAATGCTATCTCGTCCAGTTAAAGAATTACCCAAAGGACAATATAAAACCTATTTTGCTCCCGCTGCGGTAGCTGATTTATTAGGTATGCTTTCCTGGGGTGCTATTAGTGAAGCGGATATCCAACAAGGTAATAGCGCCTTAGCTGCTTTATCACGTCAAGAAAAACAACTTTCCCCAAAATTTACTTTAAGAGAAAATTTTCAAAGTGGTTTAGTTCCCAGATTTAATAATTTAGGAGAAATGGCTGCATCCGAATTAACTTTAATTGAAAAAGGGATTTTAATTAATAGCTTAGTTAATTCTCGCACAGCGAAAGAATATCATAAACCCGCTAATGGTGCGAATGGTTCAGAAACCTTACGTTCTCCCGAAATTAATCCTGGTAATTTGGCATTTGAGAAGATTTTACCCAGTTTAGATACAGGGTTATATGTTTCTAATTTACATTATTTAAACTGGAGCGATCGCCCATCTGGGAGAATTACAGGGATGACTCGTTATGCTTGCTTTTGGGTAGAAAATGGCGAAATTATTGCCCCCATTGCTAACCTACGCTTTGATGAAAGTCTCTATCGTTTTTGGAGTGCAGAAAATCTCATTGATTTAACAAACTTCCAGGAATTTATTCCCGAAGTCGGAACTTACGAAAGCCGACAATTAGGAGGAAGTTTAGTTCCTGGTATGTTGGTGAAAAATTTCACCTATACATTATAAATCTTATCAACCTTAGATTCCCAACCGCAATACATATTAGGGAGGGAATTGGGGCTGAATCTTGATTCTACCACTTGTTGGGTAGTTCCACGCTGCCCTTAGGGTCAGGCGTGGGGCTTCTGTCGGTTAAGCTAAAGCACAATTACCAATTAAACAAACTCTTCCAACTGTTCTAACTTTAACCAAATATTTGGCGTTGGCACTTGTCCAAACTTCACCAAAGCATAATCACCCTTAATATCGACAATTTCCCCCTTAGTTTCAAACAAATAACTAGGAAAGCGGGAATCACTAGCTTTAGCTTCTAGACTATTTTCCAACTTTTCCCGAATAGCCCGCACCATATTGCCTTTTTTAACAGCCATAAATTCCCCTCGTTCCAAAATAAACGCTTTTACTCAAAATTTTATCTTGTACCCAGACACAAAGGTAATTTCTTTCCTCAAAAAACATAACCGCCTACCTTGGTAGTAAGCGGTTTCAGAAAATTAATATTTAGTTTAACATAGTTCTTCCTTATCAAGTTCATGATAACAAATCCCAAAGCAATTGTCAACCCCCCAATTCTCTATTTTCGCGCTTTGATTTATTTGTAAATTCTGCGGGGGGTTGCTGATTTTCGCCTCAATTATTGTGCAAATCTAGCTAATAACTCCTCACGAGATAATTGTAGAAGCAAAGGAGTAAATTCTTCTCTATTCATGGCAATTAGAGGGTTGATAATTGTTTGTAGCTGAGAATCAACCTGTCCAAACCGGACTTGCATGATACTTTCAATCATAGCGCGTCGTTCCCTTTCTACACCTTCTTGTCGTCCTTCTTGTCGTCCTTCTTGTCGTCCTTCTTGTCGTCCTTCTTGTCGTCCTTCTTGTCGTCCTTCTTGTCGTCCTTCTTGTCGTCCTTCTTGTCGTCCTTCCTCAAGTCCCTCTTGAAGTCCTTGTTTTTTAAGTGCTTCTAATTGTTGTTGATACATTTCCGATAATTTCATAATCAACTCCTGATCATCTTTATCAATATCGTGTTCTTGTCGTTGACGTGCAGATAACACAGCAATTAGGTTATGTACCAATTGTATGACATCCGCAAGGAAGGGACTATTATTTGCCAGTGCTTCTAATTCTTCAACCGCTTGTCGTTGTACTTTCCCTTTCCCTAAAATTCTCAGAAATAGGGTTTCTGGTGTGTTGGGGAGTTGGTGAATCGCAATAATTACGGTTTTTAAGCCTTCTCCCAAAAAATAAATCCCTTTTCCCCAGTTTTCTTCATCTCCAGTTGTATTAAAACTTGTGAGAAGTTCCGCTGACGCAGTAGGAGAAAAAATCCATAGCCGGGGTAATTCGGCTTCATTTATACGGTTATTATTGCGATTAGATTGACGCTCTATGTCTCCATGGATGTCAAATAATTTACCCATGCAACTGCGAATTTCACTTTTAGTGACAGCATTACGGAATGGTTCGAATATAGCATAATTTCTCACCATCCGTCCCAATATTCCTAGGGCTTCCAGGCTTTGTGTTGGTTGGGGTGAAGGAATAAATACAACGTCAATTTGTCTGACTTCTGCTGTGATATCTTTACTGGTTTCTACTTGACCATAGGGTGTTAATAGTTCAGTTAGATATTGTTTGGCAAATTGATCATGGATAAAGCGAGTCATTTAAGTTGATTTGAAGACAGAAATATGAATTTAACACTAACTTTGAAATTGAGAACAAAAATGACTGGAACGCCCACCTAATTTAATGCGTTGGATAATATTACCACAAACCTTACCAAGTTAGCCAGTGCGGTAAGCTTCACCGCCATAATTACCATTAACGCCTTTAACACTCAATAAATTCATCAACAGAAAATAGTGAAGGTATTGTTAATTACCATTGATTAATCTCTACTTATAGGATAAGAAATGTGGGGTTTTTATATCGAAATATTAAGGAATATTGCATTTCTATCAAAACATAGAGCTATAGAAGGAATTCAGCCAAAAGTCCGTGATAGGATACTTTGGGAAAATGTTTATAATTGGGAGAAAACCTTTGACACTACGGGTTGCTGTTGTTGGTTCAGGACCTGCGGGTTCATGCGCTGCTGAAACACTAGCTAAAGCTGGGATTGAAACCTATTTATTTGAGCGGAAGCTAGATTACGCCAAGCCTTGCGGGGGTGCTATTCCCCTCTGTATGGTGAAGGAATTTGACTTACCTCCAGAAATTATTGACCGTCAAGTCCGCAAAATGAAAATGATTTCTCCCTCTAATCGTGAGGTTGATATCAATCTAATCAATCAAGATGAATACATAGGAATGTGCCGCAGAGAAGTGTTGGATGGCTTCTTGCGAGACCGGGCGGAAAAATTAGGGGCAAATTTAATTAACGCCACTGTTCATAAAGTTGATATTCCTGCCGGCAAGTCTGACCCCTATACAATCCACTACGTTGACCATACAGGAGAAGGAGCGCAGGGCGTTACTAAAACCCTGAAAGTGGATTTAATCGTTGGTGCGGACGGGGCAAATTCCCGCATTGCTAAGGATATGGGTGCTGGGGATTACAATTATGCGATCGCTTTCCAAGAACGTATTCGTCTTCCCCAAGACAAAATGGCCTATTACAATGAACTCGCCGAAATGTACGTTGGCGATGATGTTTCTACCGACTTCTACGCTTGGGTATTCCCCAAATATGATCACGTAGCGGTAGGTACTGGCACAATGCACATCAACAAAGCCAGAATCAAACAATTCCAAGCTGGTATTCGCGCCCGTGCTTCTGAAAAACTAGCCGGCGGTGAAATCATCAAAATAGAGGCACACCCCATCCCGGAACATCCCCGTCCCCGTCGCGTTGTTGGACGCATAGCCTTGGTAGGAGATGCTGCTGGTTATGTTACCAAGTCTTCTGGTGAAGGTATTTATTTTGCGGCTAAATCTGGCAGAATGTGCGCCGAGGCCATTGTAGAAGCAGCTAACGGCGGTGCGCGGATTCCCACAGAAGCCGACCTCAAAGTATACCTGAAACGTTGGGATAAGAAATACGGACTCACCTACAAAGTATTAGACATTCTCCAAAACGTCTTCTATCGTTCCGATGCTACCCGCGAAGCATTTGTAGAAATGTGTGATGACATGGATGTACAAAAGCTAACTTTTGATAGTTATCTTTATAAAACTGTAGTTCCCGCTAACCCCTTCACCCAATTAAAAATTACTGCCAAAACTCTTGGTAGCTTAATTCGTGGTAACGCCCTTGCGCCCTAAAAGGGGACATGAGAAGCCCAGAAATAAATTTTGGGCTTCTTTTTTTCTGGGTGAATAAATTACATATTATTTTTGTTTCACTCACCCAAATTAATCGCGGGATTCCTCTTAAAAAATCCCCTGGGCATCAATTTAAAACCAACGCGGTGAGTTGGCATTACAGGCCAATCTTCTGGACGGGGAATATGAGTGATTCCCATTGTGTACCAGACAACTAGATCTTCATTATTCACAGATTCATTATCACCAATATATTTTGGTAAACCCTCCCCCAATTGCGTTTGATTGGGATAATCTCCACCTGCATACATTTCATTGGGTTTATATTTTGTCACCCAAAAATGATGAGTTGCAAAACCTGCTTTTTTCCTAATATTGGCACCTTCTACCGCATACAAAATTGTATTTCCTCCTGGCATTAACATATATGCAGGTGAAACACCTAAATTATTTTGTTTATTTGCACTAGCAATCATCCATTCTCGACTGTGTTGAATATCCATATCACGCACAGCAGATTTTTCGGTTTTTAGTGGAGTATCTTCTACAGTTATGGCATTGCCTAACGGGTTTTTATCACCCATTGGTAACGCTTCTACATTCATTTCCATTACAGAATTAGCTTGTCCATCTATATCTAAATCTAAGCGATAATTGAAAAAATGCTGATGATTTACACCAAAGATATTTTTAGCTAATAATCTACCAAATGACTTATTTTCAGTTTGTTTTATGCTGGCTGTTCCCTGGACTAAATCAATTCCCGTTAACTCATTCTCTACTTCTAAAGTACCGTCTTGCCTAAATATCCAATTGATACTGTAATCATAGTTATCAACTGTTGCCATCATTTTCATGACTAATTCACGATTACGACGGATATATTTTTGTTGATTTCTGTAATTAAAATGTTTCCACAGGATACCGTTATCTCTTTCATAGATACCAATTAATCCAGGTATGGTAAAAGGTTCTCCTTCAGGATTAGCAAACACTGTATTTAATAAAACTCCATTTTCAGGAATTTCTTTACCTAATTCTAGTTTATTCGCTAATAATCCCAAATTATATTCTCCCACATCAAAGGCATTACGAAATGACCAATTGGGCTGAGGATGACCGTAAGGAACTGCCATTTCTGAAAGACTACCACGATATAAAATTGATCTATCTTTTTCACCATCATTATATTTGACAAGATACAAAACTAAACCTTCGCGGGGGTGCATTAAATAACGAAATTTCCAACCTTGCCAAGTAATTTCATTACCTTTAATTTGGAAACTTGTTCCTTCTGGTTGATTAATATTTAATGTTTTTGGTGGTGCAATTACTTGACTAGAAGCATTAACATCATAATCCCAATTTTCTTGGGAAAGAGGAACTATCCCATTATCAACAAAGCTATCAACTTCACCTTTATTTAAATTAACTGTAACTAAAACGCCTTCTATGGGACGGGCATAAAAATTCCAATGTTTACCTTGATAATAAGATAATGCTCGACAAATTCGATTACCAGATTTTGCTTCTGCTTTATTGAGTATTCCTGCTCCCCAACAACTTATTTCTACATTTTTAAAATCTTTAATTCCCCGTTTTTGCATAGCTATTTGCCAACGTAAATCTGATTTTACGACTTCGTTAGCTATGGCATAATCTGGGTTTAAAATAGCAGGTTGTCCGTGAGGTATTTCTTGCCAGGAAGTGAGATTTTTAGTATTTAAATTAACTGTTCCAGTAAAGGTTTTATTCAGTTCGATTTCATAAACTTGCAAAAAAACCTGGCGGAGAAATGATTTACCAGGTGTAAAATTTAAGACTGCTTTTTTATCGGGTTCTTGTAAGGAAATTATGGGAAAAATTGCGGTTTCACTGAGATTTTTTTGCTCTTTAACTATGGTAACTGCTGTATTAATTTCTTGTTCTGTTAAGGGGTTGAGAGGGTGTGGAATTATCGCTTCTTCAGCTAATACAATGTTAGAAAATCCCCAGCAGATATTAATGAAAATAATAATGCTAATAGTTAGCCTGTAAAAAAGATTTAGCCTCTTAATCATCTTGCACATTTTTCTGAAAAAGTACATTTATTGATTCCTCAACTAAAGATGAGAAACAGTAAGATTAAGAGGATATTTTAACTTTCCTCGTTCCCTGTATGGGAATGAATTCTAGTAGTTCGTCAAATTTATTTTAACGGGTAATGATCGGAAAAAACTTCTGTTGTCCCTCCCCTACTCCCCCTGCCCCTCTTCTCCCCCTGCTTGCCTTTATCCGTCATTTTTGGATTGACAGACTACTAGAAGGCTCTGCCTTTGATAAAAGTAGAGGCAGAGCATCTATGATAGCATTCCTAGTCAGAGACTGGGAACGAGATAATTTACTTATATAGAAACTAAGCGACGTAAAGATTCAGCCCGACGTTTAGCAACGGGGTTATTAGGTGATAATTTGAGTGTTGCTTCATACATTTCCAAGGCTTGAGCATTCAATTTTTTCTTCTCATAAGCGTGTCCGAGATTATTTAAGGCTGATACATAATCTGGGTTCAATTTAATCGCTTCTTTGTACTGACGAATTGCTAAGTCATATTGCTCTTGAGCAAAGTAAACATATCCCAAACCGTTGTAAATGGGAGCAATAGATTCTTCTCCCTCTTCTTCGGCTGCTTTGAGAGATTTTTGAAATAGGGGTATGGCTTGGCTAAATACTTTTTTCTCTGAATAGATACTAGCTAATTCATAATATTCTTGAGCCGTACCTTTTTCTTTAGTTAATTTGTTTTTTAACTTACCTAGAGAGTTTTCAAGTTTGCGGGTTTTGAATACTTGACGAAAAACACTCACACCTGCAAATGCAAGTAAACCAACAAAAATTGACAGATAAATGACGACTAAATTGCTATCCATTTTCTACAAATACAAATTATTAAAATACCCTATCTATTATCAGTTATTAGGTTGTATATTTCTCACTAAATTACGACAATCCCCAATATTCTATCCGTTCTTTTAGCCAACCTGTAACTGTATAACGAGCGATCGCTTCATTCACGTTACGTCTTAACTCATCATACTGCAATCCCTTTGGCATAACTACAGATAATGGTTGTGCTGATAATTTAGTTGTCAATATGTGATATTCAGGATGTACTTGCACCCAACCACTAAGAACGCTGACATCCGCTGCAAAACCATCTACCTGATTATTTTCTATTTTTTCCCAGCCTTGGGCGTAAGAATTTACGCCGACCAATTCAGCAGACGGTGTAAAATATTTTAAGTATCCAACAGTGCTAGAGTTGTTGAGAACGGCTATTTTCCCTTTGTCTATATCTTTTAATTCTTGAATAGATGTATTTTTTGTAACTATTGCCGCCCCATCATAATAATAAGGAACACTGAAGCTAACAATGCGGGAACGTGACTCTGTGGCTGTGACTCCAGCAATAGCCAAATCAACTTGTTGATTAAATACTACAGGTAAGCGATCGCTATTGGCTACTGGTTGCAATTTCACAGCATCAGCTTTACCCAACAAATCACTGGCCAAACGTTTGGCTAAATCAATCTCTAACCCTTGTAAATTGCCCTTGTCATCCCTAAATCCCAAAGGACGAAGATTATCCTTAACTGCCATATTTAAATAGCCTCGCTGCTGAATTTCCGCCATTGTTGCGGCAGATGCAGTTAAATTTCCACTGAGAAAAGACAGCCAAAAAATCAAAAATAGGGTAGCGGATAATACCAGATGTAACTTATTCATAATCGCTCTGCGTTTTACTCCAATTAAAAATGCCAAAAAGTTTCTTGATTTTTAATTTTCAATTCTCCGAAGTGCCATCTGTTACATCCGTTATTCATCCGTTGCCACCTTTATCCGTTAACCGAGTTAGCGAGTTCGGCAATTTTAGCGAAGCTTGCAGGATCAAGAATTGCCAATTGTGCCAACATTTTGCGGTTTAGTTCCACATTGGCCTTTTTCAAATTACCAATCAAACGGCTGTAGCTTAAACCGTGTTGTCTAGAAGCTGCATTAATCCGCGCTATCCACAGACGGCGAAAATCACGCTTCTTCTTTTTGCGATCGCGGTAAGCACTGCGAAGAGCCTTCATTACTTGTTGGTTAGCGGTTCTAAACAAAGTTGAGTGAGAACCACGGAAACCTTTAGCTAATTTGAGAATTTTATTGCGGCGTTTACGAGCTACATTACCGCGTTTTACCCGAGTCATATCTTATTACCTGTGATCTTTTACAAATATGGAAGCATTAAACGCACGTTAGGTTCGTCCCGTTCATGAACAATTGCCATCTTGGACATATTGCTCTTTTTGCTAGAGGATTTATGCTCTAACAAGTGGTTTTTGAACGGTTTACGGCGGACGATTTTACCGGTACCGGTGACGCGGAATCTCTTCGCCGCAGCCTTGCGAGTCTTTAATTTAGGCATGGTCTGGCTTTAATTCAACACAATCTACTATTATATATGAGAAAAGGCAAATTGTATGCCCCCTTGGCAAGATCGGCAAGGATTCCCAAAATATCTTAATTCAGGACTTGACAAGGAGAAAATTTTAGTTTACACTAATGTTAGGAGTGGAAATCTGTCCGCGCATATATAGTAAACTTTTGGATTGTCTGAATCAGGATTTACAGGATTTTAGGACTTACAGGATGTTGGTTTGCGGTGGAGATTTTTGATTTTCAGTTTTTTATATGATTCTTGACATCAAGACTTGACAAGATGCGATAATTGGTTTACACTAATGTTAGGAGTAGAAATATATCCGCGCATATATAGAGTCAATTTTTAAACTAATAACTAAAGATCCCCGACTTCTTTTATCGGTGATTCTGTATCAAAATAAATTATCCTAGAAGTCGGGGATCTAAATCCTGTACATCCTTAAATCCTGGATATCCTGATTAAGACAATTAAACGCAGATGAACGCAGATAAACGCGGATGTTATACTAATTATTAATTTCTCTCCCAATCCTGTACTTCGACTTCGCTCAGTAACCAGACATCCTGATTCTGACAATATGCAAACCTGGACACCTAACACCCCACTACAGAATGGACAGTATATCATTAAAAGAGCGATCGGTGGCGGTGGCTTTGGTGAAACCTATCTTGCAGAAGATACAGAAGAAAACAGGTTGGTTGTGATTAAAACCCTCAACCGCGAACAACGCGAAAAACCAGACTTTGCGGAAAGACAAAAGAGGTTTAGAAAAGAAGCCTTAGATTTATCAAAATGCTATCATCCCCATATTGTCCAAGTTTACGACAATTTTCCCGAAGATGGACTTTGGGCTATTGTCATGGAACACATTGACGGTGATGATTTAGCAGCTTATGTGGAAAACTACACGGCTGAAAATGGTTACTTGTCAGAAACCGAAGCTTTGCGCTACATTGACCAAATCGGACAAGCTTTAGAATGTGTTCATGAACGGAAACTTTTACACCGAGATGTGAAACCCAATAATATTTTGTTGCGACGGGAAAGCAAGGAAGCGGTATTAATTGATTTTGGGTTAGCGCGGGAATTTCAACCTGGTAAAATCAGAAGCATGACAGCGACGAAAACGGAAGGTTATGCACCCATAGAACAATATGAACGGCGTGGAGATTTTGGTTATTATACTGATGTTTATGCTTTAGCGGCGACATTATATAGTTTATTAACGAATAGAGTTCCCATTCCTGCTAATTATCGCGCTGAGGAAGATGTCAAGTTATCACCACCGCAAAAATTTAATCAGAAAATTAGTGATAAGGTAAATGCTGCTATTCTCAAAGGGATGGAGTTAGAACCAGTCAACCGTCCCCAAACAGTGCGGGAGTTTCGGGAAATATTGGGTTTAGTGGTTAAACCTGTTGTGAATATTTCCATACCACCACCTGTTAATAATAATCCTGTTTCAGTGCAGGAAAGACAGCAGAAAAATATCCCTACTCCTCAACTTGAAAATTCTTCCTCTTTCTTATCTAAGATGAAAGAAATTTTCATTCCTCAAAATTCCACACCTCAACCAATAAACCAAGAAGTACAATTAAAATCATCCTGTGGAATGGACGATAAGAAACTGCGTGACTTACTCAAAGCTGGAAAATGGAAGGAAGCAGACGAGGAAACAGCAAGGGTAATGTTAGCAGTTGCGAAACGGGAAGAAACAGGTTGGTTAGATGTTAATAGTATTGATAATTTTCCCTGTGAAGACCTCCGCACCATTGACCAGTTGTGGGTAAAATACAGTAATGGTCGTTTTGGTTTTTCTGTGCAGAAACGGATTTATCAAAGTTTGGGTGGAACGAGAGAATATAACTCAGAAATTTGGGAGAAGTTTGGGGACAAGGTAGGATGGATAAAAGGAGGGAAGTGGTTGTACTACAAAGATATTACTTTTGACAAGAAAGCGCCGGAAGGACACCTCCCCTCGGAGGGAGTGAGTGAGTTGACAAATGTTGCGTATTGTTTGTGTACTCTTTTGGCACTGGGGACGGAAATTAAGGATTTCTACCCACCTTTGGGGTGTGGACGTGGTTTCTCTTCTCTCGCGTCGAGACTTGTAAGTTGTAACATTTAAGAGTTACAGAAAATTATTAAGTCTGAATCAGGATATCTGGTTACTGAGCGAAGTCGAAGTACAGGATTAAAGGATTTACAGGATGTTAGTTTGCATCTAAAGATCCCCGACTTCTGCGATAATTAATGTGATAAATGAGAAGATTGTTAAAAGTTGTCGGGTATCTGAAATTCTCAATTGTCTGAATCAGGATGTCCAGGATTAAAGGATGTACAGGATGGTAATTTTTTGATGGTTTGTTGGTGATGAAAGTTGTATTTGTCAGAATCAGGATAACCAGGATTAAAGGATTAACAGGATGGTAATTTATAGATGGTTTAAATTATTCAAAAACAATCATTCAAAAACATCCTGAAAAATCACCAACTCCCCACCAAAAATCATCCAACAACATCCTGTAAATCCTCAAATCCTGGAAATCCTGATATGGCTAACGCCACGCTACGCTATCAGACAAATAAAAATCACCAACTCCCCACCAAAAATCATCCAATAACATCCTGTACATCCTCAAATCCTGGACATCGCGATTCTGACAATTACGTTTATAATGAAAATTATCAGTTATAGGAAATAGACAATGAATATTACCCTAAAACCAGAACAAGAACAGTTTATTCACAACCAGTTAGCTCAAGGGAGATTTCCTAATGCTGAAGCAGTCATTAATCAAGCTCTAGAACTTTTACAAGAAAAACAACGAGAATATGAAGACTGGGTAGAAGATGTGAAAATTAAAGTTAATGAAGCCGCAGCAGAACTAGAACGAGGGGAAGGAGTTCCTTTAGAAACAGTTGTTGAACAGATACAGGCAAAATTTCGTCATGCGCGAGAGGAGAAAAAATGAATCAATGTTTGATTTCACCTCTAGCAATTCGAGATTTAGATAGCATTTCTGAATACTTTTTAAACAGAAATATTGAAGCGGGAGAAATACTCTTTCAAGATTTCACAAAAAAGTGTGAAAAATTACTGCAATTTCCTAATATGGGACGCAGTTACGAATACATAAGACAGGGAATGCGTGGACTTCCTTTAAATGGTTACATCATTTTTTATCAAGTTGTTGATAATAATGTGGAAATTCTTAGAGTCGTAAATGGTCGTCAAGATTTAGAAGCTTTATTTGCAGAATAGGATAGTTTATTAAATGAGAATCTTGATCATCAATCAAATAATATCTAAAAAATTCCCCACATCACAAAAATCCTGACATCCAAAAAACTTCAACGCAAACCAACATCCTGTAAATCCTAAAATCCTGGATATCCTGATATGGCTACGCCACGCTTCGCTATCAGACAATTAAATAAACCTACTTGTCTATCTCAGATTCTAACCATGTTTTCAAGTCATTAATATCTGTAAAATCCAACAATGCTTCTCCCAGCTTTTCCAGTTGTTCTATATTCAAACTGTTGATATTTTCGATGTAAATATCTTTCAATTTTCCAAATCTTTTCGATAACTGACGTATCAATAAAATCATCTCACCATCTTGTCTACCTTCTTCTCTCCCTTCCTGCTTG
>NZ_VIKY01000304.1:0-2885 GCF_009711925.1 Dolichospermum sp. UHCC 0352
GGGAGGTTGGGGAGGTTGGGGAGGTTGGGGAGAAATTTCTTTCTGACAACTGACAACTAACAACTGACAACTGACAACTGACAGTGGCGACAAAGATGCAAGAATATGAATAGTTAAAAAGTAGATTTAGTTAATCACCATATATCACATAGGTAGCTTCATGTCCACAACCACAGTCGCCCCTGAACAGGTTAATCGCATTGTTGGCAATCAACATCACGATCCCTTTGAAATTCTGGGTTCTCATCTCATCGAGCAAAATGGTAAAACTGTCTGGGCTGTGCGAGCCTATCTCCCAAATGCCAGCGCTGCGTGGGTAGTAGTTCCAGAGGAACGGAAAGAATACCCAATGGATACAGTGCATAATCCACACTTTTTTGAATGCACCATTGAAACCCCAGAACTAAAAAATTATCAGTTACGCATTAAAGAAGGGGAACATGAGCGAGTGGTTAATGATCCCTACGCTTTCCGTTCTGCCCACTTAACAGAATTTGATCTACATTTATTTAGTGAAGGCAACCATCACCGCATTTACGAGAAATTGGGAGCGCACACCACAGAAGTAGATGGTGTCAAAGGCGTTTATTTTGCCGTTTGGGCCCCCAATGCCCGCAACGTTTCCTTATTGGGAGATTTTAACCTGTGGGATGGACGCAAACACCAGATGCGGAAAGGACACACAGGCATTTGGGAATTATTTATTCCCGAAATAGGTGTAGGAGAACATTACAAATACGAAATCAAAAATTTTGAAGGGCATATTTACGAAAAATCCGATCCCTACGGTTTCCAGCAAGAACCACGGCCAAAAACCGCATCTATTGTCACTGACTTAAATTCCTACACCTGGAATGACGAAGACTGGCTGGAAAAGCGGCGGCATAGTGACCCTTTGAGCCAACCCATCTCCGTTTACGAAGTCCATTTAGGCTCTTGGTTACACGCTGCTAGTGCTGAACCTGCCAAATTACCCAATGGGGAAACTGAAGCTGTAGTTGTCGTTTCTGAACTAAAACCCGGCGCTCGGTTTCTGACTTATCGAGAACTAGCAGATAAACTCATTCCCTACGTCAAGAAATTAGGATATACCCATTTAGAACTCCTCCCAATTGCCGAACATCCCTTTGATGGTTCTTGGGGTTATCAAGTAACTGGTTATTTTGCGCCTACTTCCCGTTTTGGTACACCTGAAGACTTCATGTACTTTGTGGATGAATGCCATAACAATGGTATTGGTGTCATTGTAGACTGGGTTCCTGGCCACTTCCCCAAAGATGGACATGGTTTAGCCTTCTTTGATGGTAGCCACTTGTATGAACACTCTGATTCCCGCAAAGGTGAACATAAGGAATGGGGGACTTTAGTATTTAACTACAATCGCCATGAAGTCCGTAATTTCCTAGTGGCTAATGCCCTGTTCTGGTTTGATAAATACCACATTGACGGAATTCGTGTTGATGCTGTCGCTTCCATGCTTTACCTTGACTACTGCCGAAAACCAGGAGAATGGTTGACTAACGAATATGGTGGTCGAGAAAATTTAGAAGCGGCAGATTTTTTACGTCAAGTTAATAGTTTGTTATTTAGTTATTACCCTGGTGTGCTTTCCATTGCGGAGGAGTCCACATCTTGGCCAATGGTATCTTGGCCTACCTACACAGGTGGATTGGGCTTTAATTTAAAATGGAATATGGGTTGGATGCACGATATGCTGGATTACTTCAGCATGGACCCGTGGTTTCGTCAGTTCCATCAAAACAATATTACCTTTAGTATGTGGTATAACCACAGCGAAAACTTCATGTTAGCTCTGTCCCATGATGAAATCGTCCATGGTAAGAGTAATATCATCGGCAAGATGCCCGGTGATGAATGGCAGAAGTTAGCTAATATCCGCTGTCTGTTCGCTTATATGTTCGCTCACCCCGGCAAGAAAACCATGTTTATGAGCATGGAATTTGGTCAGTGGAGTGAGTGGAATGCTTGGGCTGATTTGGAATGGCATCTATTACAGTTTGAACCACACCGACAGTTAAAGGATTTTTTCCAGTCTCTTAATCTTTTTTACCGTTCTGAACCAGCTTTATATACTCAAGATTTTGACCAAGCGGGGTTTGAGTGGATTGATTGTACTGATAACCGTCATAGTGTGGTTTCTTTTGTCCGTCGTGACAAGAATTCTGACGATTTTATGATTGTGGTTTGTAATTTTACACCTCAACCCCATTCGCACTACCGTATTGGTGTTCCTGAAAAGGGTTTTTATACAGAGTTGTTCAATAGTGATGCTCGTCAGTATGGCGGTAGCAATATGGGCAATTTAGGTGGTAAGTGGACTGATGATTGGTCTTTGCACAATCGTCCTTATTCTTTGGATTTGTGTTTACCTCCTTTGGGTGTGTTGATGCTCAAGTTGGATAAACAGAAGTCAGCACAGGTGATGGAATAATACTATAGGGTGGGCATTGCTCACCCTATATTGTTTTTATGATTTACAGCACTTCTCGGTATTATGAGGTATAAGAACCGCCCCCTAACCCCCAATTCTGGGGGAACAAGAATTTGAAAGTCCCCCAAACTTGGGAGATTTAGGGGGCGAAATAGGCACAAAACTAAGATAGATAGGACTTGTGTGTACACCGTAGCTTAGAAAGGGGGGAAATTAATCAAAGTCCCCCTTTTTAAGGGGGACTTAGGGGGATCTAGAAGGCTTATTATAACTAGCAACTTGGGTTAATACAAGCGTTTGGGATTTTTCACGTCTGCAAGTTGGGATATCGCATTTTCATTTTGACATCTAAGAGGGTGTTTGAAAAGTTATGGTTGATGTATCAAATATTTTTTACCCCACCCTAACCCTCCCCTTGTAAAGGGGAGGGAAC
>NZ_VIKY01000305.1:0-4874 GCF_009711925.1 Dolichospermum sp. UHCC 0352
ACACTACAGTCCATCATTTTTATCTTGACAAACTATTAGGTAAGAAACTCAAATTTCAAAATCATGGAAACGAAAATGCAAGAACCAGAATTTAAAGAAACCCAGTCTAAAGAAACAACCATACCCGAAATTAACACCCAAACCGGGAATTTGACCAAACTTCAGCCTCCTATGCAGCCTCAAGAAGAGTGGCTGAAATACGGACAACAGATTTCCGGTTTTCTGGGGACATTACCAGACTATGTAGGTAAATTCTTTGGTCAATATCAGCAACCTATTGTTAGTATTGGTTTAGTAGTGACAGCAGTAGTCACAGTTAAGGTACTATTGGCTGTATTAGATGCTCTTAATGATGTTCCTTTAGTAGCACCTACCTTTGAATTAATTGGTATTGGTTATTCTGTGTGGTTTGTCTATCGCTATTTACTCAAAGCCTCCAGCAGACAAGAGTTATCTGGGGAAATTACCACCCTCAAATCCCAAGTTGTCGGTAAGCACACTTCTAAATCTTAACTCACAACTTTAGACAAATTTAGATCCCCGACTTCTTAAAGAAGTCGGGGATCTTTTTTCTTTTTTACAAAGCCAAGAGTTCGTTGTTTTTTTGTGAATTTAGAATATGTCACATACGTCAGTCCAAATATGTGTTACGAAAAGATTATTTATAACTGAAAGATCACGGTTGTGTTTATAAATAACACATCTTACCATCATATACATATTTAACCTGTTTGGATAAGAATTTGTAGAGGTTTAGCACTGCTCAACAGTGTCAAGTACCTTCAAGCCAGGGAATTAATTCCCTGTCTAATAGCTCAAGTCGGTTGAAACCGACTATTTTGGCGGTATTTATTCGAGAAATAGGATAATTTTTGATTTCGATGTCATCAGAGACTTGAGCCAGGGAATTAATTCCCTGTCTAATAGCTCAAGTCGGTTAAAACCGACTATTTTGGCGGTATTTATTCGGGAAATAGGATAATTTTTGATTTCGATGTTATTACAGTGCGTTTCAACGCACTTTAGCTATTAGACCGGAACTTCAGTTCCGGGGCGGGTGTGAAAGCTTATTTACCAAGTGCAAAGGAAAAAAATATGTTTAGCAACTCTTTTCTCAGTCAAACCGCGACAACTGTTGTCTTTATTGATGCTTCTGTTTCCGACTATCAGACCCTCCAAGCAGGAATTATCGAGGGCGTAAAATCAGTTATTATTTCCCCAAATCAAGACGGGATTGAGCAAATTAGCCAAATTTTACAACAACATCCCCACATCACCACCATTCATATCCTTTCCCACGGTGCGCCGGGATGCTTGTATTTAGGAAATAGTCAATTAAACTTAACCAATATTCACAACTACACCCAACAGTTACAACAGTGGCAACGTCAGAATATTTTACTATATGGCTGTAACGTCGCTGCTGGGGACGCTGGGGCAGAATTTATTCACAAATTACATCAAATTACCAACGCCACCATTAGCGCCTCCACCACAAAAACCGGCAATGCAGCATTAGGGGGAAATTGGCAATTAGAAGTTAGTTTTCCCGTTACAGAGACATTCCATGGAACGTCTCTACCTTATTTGCCGAATATTGTTTTCAATGCACACACCCTCCACACCTACCAGGGAGTATTTGCACCCACATTAGTGGGCAATTATAATACTTCTGGCTCTGCTTGGGGTGTGCAAGTAGTCGGTAACTATGCTTACGTAGGTGATTGGAATTCAGGACTACAAATCATTGATATCAGCAACCCCACAACCCCCACCCTCAAGGGCAATTATGATACACCTAACTATGCTATAGGTGTGCAAGTAGTCGGTAACTATGCTTATGTAGCTGATTATTATTCAGGACTACAAATTATTGATATCAGCAACCCCACAACCCCTACCCTCAAGGGCAATTATGATACATCTGGCGGGGCTATAGGTGTGCAAGTTGTGGGTAACTATGCTTACGTAGCTGATGAGTCTTCAGGACTACAAATCATAGACATAAGCAACCCCACTACCCCCACCCTCAAGGGCAATTATGATACTTCTGGCTTGGCTAGTGGTGTGCAAGTAGTCGGTAACTACGCTTATGTAGCTGATTATGATTCAGGACTACAAATAATTGATATTAGCAACCCCACAACCCCCACCCTCAAAGGCAATTATGATACATCTGGCGATGCTTGGGGTGTGCAAGTAGTCGGTAACTATGCTTACGTAGCTGATGGGTATTCAGGACTACAAATCATTGATATCAGCAACCCCTCTACCCCCACCCTCAAGGGCAATTATGATACGAATGGCTATGCTTATGGTGTGCAAGTGGTCGGTAACTATGCTTACGTAGCTGATTATGGTTCAGGACTACAAATAATTGACATCAGCAACCCCACTACCCCCATCCTTAAGGGCAATTATGATACATCTAGCTATGCTTATGGTGTGCAAGTAGTCGGTAACTATGCTTATGTAACTGATTATGATTCAGGACTACAAATCATAGACGTGAGTGAGTTTATTAACAAAGCACCCACCAACCTGACACTCTCCACCAGCACAGTTGCGGAAAACCAAATTATTGGTACAGTGGTTGGTAATCTCACCACCACAGACCCAGATACAGCAAACACCTTTACCTATAGTTTAGTCACCGGAGACGGTGCAACAGATAACAGTTTATTTACCATTACCAATAATCAACTTACCACCAACGCTGTATTTGACTTTGAAACCAAAAACAGTTACAGCCTTCGACTGAGGACAACAGACCAGGGTGGGTTATTCTTTGAAAGACAATTAACCATTGGAGTAACTGACCTTAACGATAACGAAAGCTTCACCACCACAGCCCAACAGGATATCATAGATGCTGACTATGGAGAAGACACCATCACCAGCACATGGGCTAATTTACAACAAAACGACACCATCAAAGGTGGTAATGGCACAGACACCTTAATTATCACCGGAGGAACAGTTAATGATCTTATCTCCATAGATATCAGTAACACCACCAATCAATTAGATATTCCAGGGACAACAGTATTCGGATTTGAACGCTTTGATTTAAGCAGCTTTACAGGTACTATCAGTTTTGATGGTACTACTGGTAATGATTGGGTTAAAGGTGGTACAGGAAACGATGATTTAACCGGTGGAGACGGTAATGACACTCTGAACGGGGGAACAGGTATAGACTTTTTAAGTGGTGGAGATGGTAATGACTATCTGAACGGGGGAACAGGTGCAGATTTATTAATCGGTGGTAAAGGAAATGATACCTTTGTCGTAGACGATATTGGTGATATCATTGCTGAAGGTTTAAATGCTGGAATAGATACTGTTGAATCTTCTATCACTTGGACATTAAAAGCCAACTTAGAAAACCTAACCTTACAGGGAACAAACGCTATTAACGGTACAGGTAATAACCTCAATAATATCATTACAGGCAATACTGGCAACAACACTCTTAATGGTGGTTTAGGAAATGATACCCTCATTGGTGATTTAGGTAATGATACCCTCATTGGTGGTGTTGGTAACGATTCCTACTATGTAGACAATACAGCAGATACCATCACGGAATTAGTAGGACAAGGACTAGATAGCGTTTTCAGCACTGTAACTTACACTATAACAACCTACACCGAAAACCTGACTTTACAAGGAACAACTGCTATTAATGGTACGGGTAATGACCTGAATAATATCATTACAGGTAACGCAGCCGATAACGTTCTCACCGGTGGTTTAGGAAATGATACCCTCATTGGTGGTGCTGGTAATGACTCCTATTATGTGGACAATACAGCAGATAGCATTACAGAAAATGCTAATGAAGGAACAGATAGCGTTTTCAGCACTGTAACCTATACCTTAACCACCAATACCGAAAACCTAACGTTACAGGGAACAACCGCTATTAACGGTACAGGTAATGAACTGAATAATATCATTACAGGTAACACTGGTAATAACGTTCTCACTGGTGGTTTAGGAAATGATACTCTCATTGGTGGCGCTGGTAATGACTCCTATTATGTAGACAATACAGCAGATACCATCACAGAAAACGTGAATCAAGGAACAGATAGCGTTTTCAGCACCGCAGCAACTTACACTCTCAGCGCCAATGTAGAAAATCTAACGTTACAGGGAACAAGCACTATTAACGGTACAGGTAATGAACTAAATAACAGCATTACAGGTAATACAGCCGATAATGTTCTCACAGGTGGTTTAGGAAATGATACCCTCACTGGTAATGCAGGTGCAGATACTCTAATTGGTGGCTTCGGTAATGATAGCCTGTATTTAGGTTTAAACGATAATGCTGTGGATAACGTTAATTACGTTCTTGGTGATGCTACAGATACAGTTTATCAATTTGTGCGCGGTGCTGGTGGCGATAAACTGAACTTTACAGGTATTGCCAATTTTGATGTAATTACATCAGGTACTTCTACATTAGTGCGAGTTGGTGATGGTATTGGTGGTAATACTGGTTTTGGTACTGGTCAGTTATTAGTGACCTTATCAGGGACATCTGGATTTACCAGCGCCAATGCGAATTTCAACCTCTTTGGTGGTAATTTCTTGTTCAATTAAAACGAACTTTAGCTAGAAGACAGGGAATCAATTCTCTGTCTTCCTGATTTATACTAAACACGGTTGAGACATGGACTTTTACAAAATTACGAAAAACCTAGATTTGTAGGGGTAAAGCAAGAGCTTCATTGGTGTCAACTTAACGCAAAATCTTCATCCCGCAAGAAACTCAAGTTCCTTGCTAATAGCGAAAGTCATCTAAAAGATGACTAAATACTAGGAAAATTCATTAGTCCGTTTTAACGGACTTGAGCTATGAG
>NZ_VIKY01000030.1:0-802 GCF_009711925.1 Dolichospermum sp. UHCC 0352
ATTTTTGCCGTTTTTGCCAAAAATTATCAAGGCTCTTATTTTGGCAATAGTATTGACACCATGAGGGACTTTTCAAACATCCTCTCAGACAAAAAATGTACAGGATGTTTATTGATATAATCAAATAGTATTTATTACCGACAGAAAACAAGTAAATCAATCCTGAAAATCCTCAAATCCTGGAAATCCTGATATGGCTAACGCCACGCTACGCTATCAGACAAAAAATGTCCAGGCTGTTTATTGATATTATAAAATAGTATTTATTTCTGACAGAAAACGAGGAAATCAATCCTGAAAATCCTCAAATCCTGGAAATCCTGATTCAGAGGGTGTTTGAAAAGTTTTAGGCTGTGATTTTAGGCAATTACAGATCCCCCCTAACCCCCCTTGCTAAGGGGGGAACTAGAGTCAAAGTCCCCCTTTTCAAGGGGGATTTAGGGGGATCTAAAAATATTTGATACACCATGAGGGACTTTTCAAACATCCTCTCAGACAAAAAATGTACAGGATGTTTATTGATATAATCAAATAGTATTTATTACCGACAGAAAACAAGTAAATCAATCCTGAAAATCCTCAAATCCTGGAAATCCTGATATGGCTAACGCCACGCTACGCTATCAGACAAAAAATGTCCAGGCTGTTTATTGATATTATAAAATAGTATTTATTTCTGACAGAAAACGAGGAAATCAATCCTGAAAATCCTCAAATCCTGGAAATCCTGATTCAGAGGGTGTTTGAAAAGTTTTAGGCTGTGATTTTAGGCAATTACAGATCCCCCCTAACCCCCCTTGCT
>NZ_VIKY01000306.1:0-6748 GCF_009711925.1 Dolichospermum sp. UHCC 0352
TCAGGAGTCAGGAGTCAGGAGTCAGGAGAAAGGAGAAAGAAGAAAGAAAGAAAGAAAGAAAGAAGAAAGAAGAAAGAAAATTTCTTCACCTCTCTCTTCTCTGTTAGATCAAACATAATAATCTGGAATATTTCATCCTGTTAATCCTGAAATCCTGTACTTCGACTTCGCTCAGTAACCAGACATCCTGATTCAGACAATTAATATTACTGAATACTCGACAAAGGTACACCTAACCACCCGGCAAAATTCTCCATTTCTGTGAAAGAAGGATTTTCCACAACTTTAAGTTGATACTTACTAGGAATTGATGCAGCTAGAGTCACAGAATAAGTCCGCAATTCATCTTGATGAAAAACAGTAACTTGGATAGAATCATTTTCCTGGTAATCCTTCAAGCGTTCATTTAATTGATTTCCCACCCTAATCCTATCAATCGCTAACAATTCATCCCCAGCATCAATTCCCGCAAATTGTGCCGGTGAACCCGCTTCCACAAACTTAATTATCTCCCGTCCATTTTCAGTATTTATCCTCACACCCAAATAAGGTTCTTCATTCTTTTCCTCAACTAATTGCAAACCAAAAGGTTGTAAATATTGATTAAAAGGTAAATCTTCCAAACCATGAAGATAGCGTTTAAAGAAATCTCCTAAATCCATACCCGCTACAGACTCAATCACACCCTCTAATTGTTCGGGAGTATAACCAACTTCGTCCTTTCCAAACTTCTCCCACATTTGCCGCATTACATCATCCAAAGAACGCTGATTCCCGTGATGAACGCGAATTAATAAATCTAATAAAAGTGACACCATTTCCCCTTTGATATAATAGGAAATTTGAGAATTACCACTATTAGCATCTGGACGATAAAGTTTAATCCAAGCATCAAAACTTGACTCCGACAAAGGTTGAACTTTTCGTCCTGGAGTCATCAAATATCTGGTAATTTCCTTACTCAAATAGTTTAAATATGCCTTGGTATTATAAATACCTGCCCGTAAAGGAATGATTAAATCATAATAACTGGTTGTTCCCTCGCAAAACCACAAAGATGGTGTATAATTTTCCTGATCATAATCAAACACTTCTAACCCCAAAGGACGAATTCTTTTAACATTCCATAAATGAAAGAATTCATGGGCTACCAATTGCAAAAATGGCTCATATTTATCCACAGTCCGAAATCCAAACTTTTGATAAATTAAAGAACAAGAATTTTTATGTTCTAAACCACCAAAACCCTGCTGAAGCAAATGCAGAAAAAATACATATCTGTCATAAGGTAAACCACCAAACATTTGTGATTCTACCTCAATAATTTTTTGGCAATCAGCAATCATTTGTTCTGGTTGAAAATTTCCTTTTCCCCAAACTGCTAATTCATGGGGTTTACCCAAAACTTCAAAATTATATAATTGATGACAACCAACTTCAAAAGGACTATCAACTAAAGTATCAAAATCTGCCGCTAAAAAAGTATTTACTGTTTCTGCAAATGTTGGTAAACTAGTAGTTACTTGCCATTGAGGGTTAGCAGGAATTACCCTTATCTGCATGGGAAAATTTTCCCAACCAGGGATTCTAAAAAACAAAGCTGCCCCATTAAAGTAACCGTGAGTAGCATCTAAATGATTTGTTCTTACTGTTAATTCATTAGCAAATACACGGTAAGGAATAGTTACTTCTGAAGTATTGCCTTTTTCTACTTGCCAATGATTTTTACTAACTTTATGCCAAGATAAGGGTTGATTATTCGCAAAAGCCGCAAAATCCTGTAAATGTCTGCCATATTCCCGCACCAAATATGAACCAGGAGTCCACACTGGCATTTTTAAATCGAGAACTGCTGACGGATAGTTAACAATGTGTAAAGTCACCTCAAATAAATGGGTTTCTGGTTGAGACATTTCCACCAAGTAATGAATTTGTGGAGAGAGTTCTAAAATCATTTTGTGTGTTGAGTTTTGATTTACTTATCCATAATCAACAGTCTATCGTTAATCGTCAAGTATAGGCATATAAAATTAATGATATGATGTGTTTATGATGATTTTATGTAAACCAAGATTATTGACTGATTTGTAAACCTACAATACTCTTAGAGTGGAGGTCTTTGCTGATTGTATCTAATCACAAAAGGATATTTTTTGTATAAGTTGTTAAAACAGTACCATCTTTTATGCAAGATTTGGGAAAAAACAAGCCAAGGAGTTATTAATTATGACAGTACCTTATGACGAACTGGTTTTTCAATCACCATATTTAGCTGTAGTAAAAGCAAAACAACTGCTAGAGGAGGGGAAAATGAAAGAAGTTGATGATATTTTAGAGAGTTTAGCCGAGTCTATGGGAAGATCAGAAAAAAGAGCAGTAATTAATCGCCTAACTCGATTGATACTGCATATAATTAAGTGGAAATGTCAACCGGAAAAACGTAGCGCTAGTTGGGTAATTTCTATTCGTTCAGCTAGGGCAGAAATTACTGCCAGTCAAGAAGAAATGCCAAGTCTCAATCGAGATTTTTTGGAATCAATTTGGAACAAGTGTTTTCTGGCTGCAAAACAGGATGCTAGAGATGAAATGGGTAAAAAACCAGATATTATTGCTTTAAGTTGGGATGAGGTTTTTAACGAAACTTATACACTTTGGGAGGATTAGAAAATTTCTATTTGGGAAAAAATCAGGTTATTTATCTTGATTTTTGGCTGTTCCCTCCTTCCCAATCATTACACTTCATTGCGAAATTAGGCAGTTAAGTAAAAAAAATGATAACTTCTGATCTAGTCTAGTAAAGCAATTACACCAAATTTATCAAGGAGAACCCAGTGGCAATGGAATCAAATGTACTAACGGGCGCAACTGTAGACAACCAAGATATAAGTGAATACGTTGCTCATCTACAAATGCACATGGCACTACAAGCTCGAAATCTGGTTCCCAACTTGGTTCCCAACTGCAAACAAACAATTCAAGATAGTCGTCAACAATTACTTCATCAAACCCAAGCCGACTTTGAAAAATTCGCTTCTCGCCAAGGTCTATAGATTTAAAAGTATTTTGAGTAGAATTATCCTAGAATAGAAGCAGGTATTGTGGTTTTCACCCCAAAGGTATAATCACGGTTTCTGCTTTTTATATTTTTTTTACGTGGTCACTTAAAAAAATCACTCTTTGGGAGCAAGACCTAAGAGAAAAAAAGCCGTTAAAATGATTGCAGCATCACATCACCAATCCTATTTTTTAAAGGTTAAATGGCGGCTTGAATCAACATGACTTCACTACTCCCTCGAAACCTCAGCGTTGTTATCCGACCAGTCCAACATAGGGATTTGGACGGAATTGATTGCTTAACTCAAGAATCATTGTCCCATCTTTCTCCCCAAGAAGCTGGTGCGGCCATGCGGCAAATGCAATGGCTACGACGCTGGTATGGGTTACTCAAATTCTTAAGTTGGTTTCCCAACCCATTACAGTATCGCTTCTGGGGCTATGTTGCCGAACAGGGACGGATACTACTGGGAATGATTCAAGTATCACCATTTAACCGAACCCGCAGCACTTGGCGAATTAATCGGGTAATGTTAGCAGGCACTGGCGACAGAATGGGAGTAGGTTCACAACTACTGCGCCATTGCTTTGAATCAATTTTAGAAGCGCGAACATGGATACTAGAAGTTAATATCAATGACGTTGATGCCTTAGCACTGTATCGCCACAATGGATTTCAACGGTTAGCAGAAATGACATACTGGGAAATTAGTCCCCAGTTATTAGCGGAATTAATTCAAACTGAACCAGATTTACCCAACCTCTTACCGGTGAGTAATGCTGATGCTCCGTTGCTATATCAACTGGATACAGCATCAATGCCACCTTTGGTAAGGCAAGTATTTGATCGACACACCCACGACTTTAAAACGACTTTGTTTGGGGCTATTATTGATGCTCTCAAGCAGTGGATGACAAAAACTGAAGTTGTGAGTGGTTATGTCTTTGAACCCCAGCGGAAAGCAGCCATTGGTTATTTTCAGGTGCAACTTGATCGCACAGGTGAAAATCCTCATGTAGCAACTCTTACAGTTCATCCGGCTTATACTTGGTTGTATCCTGAATTATTGTCTCAATTAGCCCGCATTGCTCAAGATTTTCCTCAACAAGGATTACAATTAGCTTCTTCAGATTATCAACCAGAAAGAGAAGAATATTTAGAGCGGATTGGGGCTAAACGCAAAGAACATACCCTGATCATGTCTCGCTCAGTTTGGCATAAACTGCGAGAATCGAAATTTGTCTCCTTAGAGGGGATTCAGTGGCAGGAAATGTTACAAGGACTACAACCAAGCCGGAAACCTATCCCTGGGGGGATGTCATGGATGCCGCAAACTCAGCAGGTGCATCCAGAAAGGGCTATACCAATGCAGTCAGAAATTGTGGCTTCTACTCATCAAAATCCTAACATGGATATACCCTGTCCATCAGATTCAGCCGCAGATGAATCCCAGGAGCAACAATAGCGTGATCTCTCAACAGCAATCAAAATCATTTATTTCCGCTTTGGGCGTGGATGTTGGTAGTAAACGCATCGGTTTAGCTGGATGTGATGGGACTGGGTTAATTGCTACGGGTATAACCACAATTGAGCGCAAATCTTTTGTTGAAGATGTGGAGAAAATTCAGCAAATAGTCAATGAGCGACAGGTACAAATCCTCGTTGTTGGTTTACCTTATTCAATGGATGGTACTATCGGGTTTCAAGCCCGTCATGTCCAGAAATTTGCGGCTAGATTGGCGGATGCGCTGAAACTTCCTTTAGAATATATGGATGAACGATTAACTTCTTATCAAGCAGAACAACTGATAATAGCTGAGAATCGCTCTCCATCAAGGAATAAGGGTTTAATTGATCGCAAGGCTGCTGCATTGATTTTACAACAATGGCTAGATGCTAGACGGAGTTCGGTACAGAGATCGGTAGCATTTACCGATGAGTGATCCCTTTTAAATGGTATTCTAAAAACTATTACAGATCATTTATTTGATCTTAATGATTTCAGTGTCTTTAGACCTGAGAGCGTCAGTTGGATCTCTCAATTTATGGTTGACATCGGCTGTCATTTAGCGGTTCAATGATTTCCATATATAAGAGTATTGTTACAGTTACATAATTCAGCTATGTATTCATCTCCACTTCCTGAAGACAATGATCACGATTCCGAAAGTTCTCTGATTTTAACAGATGAGCTAAAACGGACACTAGAATGTTACATTGAGCATACGCTCGATGTAGAGGGGGAAAAATATGTTCTCCTTCTGCCTATAGATGCACCAATAGAAATTTTTGCTTGGCAAGTTGATGGCGACGAAGAAGAAGCCGTCTTGGTGGAAGATGATGAGATCATTGACGAAATTTTCGGCACTGCTCAAGCGGTTCTTTCTGAGCAAAACTTGATTCTCAAGAATACTGCTTATGCCTTAACTGTAGCAGGTGAGTTGCCTCCTGAAGATGAATCAAAATTCTTTACTTTAGAACTTGAAGATGAAGAAAACGGTTTAGAACCAGAGCAATTAATGGAAATTGCCACTTTTTATCATGATGAACAGGAGTATGCAATTTATACTCCCCTTGATCCCCTGCTCTTTTTTGCGAGAATGACTAAAACGGGTGAACCAGAATTACTTTCCCCCGAAGAGTTTCGTAAATTTCAACCCCTCTTAGAAGAACATCTGTTTAATGAGCTTGATTAATTGGTAATTGGTAATTGGTAATTGGTGATTGGTAATTTAATTAATTACTGTTGCCTTTTACCTTTTGCCTTATTCAAAAATCTAAATTTAGTTAGAGTTTGCTTAATAAATCTAAACTTCAAATTTTTCTTTCTGACTCCTGACTCCTGAATGGGCTTAGTCCCTGCGCCCCTACCTCCTAGCCTTCACAAAAAATTATGACTCGCAACCATCTATTAGAGCCTAACTTGATTTTATCAGGTTCAGTATTAACGCTGACACCAGGTGTCATCCAACAATATGGGCTGAAAGGGCTAGTATTAGATGTGGATGAAACTTTAGTACCCATGACAACGAGTTCTACTTTCCCAGAATTGCAAGCATGGGTGGCAGAAATTCGGATTTGTACAGCACTATGGTTAGTTAGTAATAATTTAAGTGAAGCGCGAATTGGCGGTATTGCCCGTTCTCTAAATTTACCTTATTACTTGGGTGCGGCCAAACCCTCCCGGCGGAAAATTCGGGCGGCGTTGCAAGAAATGAATTTACCTGCACATCAAGTAGGTATGGTAGGCGATCGCTTGTTTACTGATGTTTTAGCCGGTAATCGCTTGGGAATGTTTACAATTTTAGTCGAACCAATCATCCATCCCGATTTTACAGCCCTCCGTTCCCATCCTATCCGCAATATTGAAGTTTGGATATCTGAGATATTAGGCGCATCTATTACAATTAAAAATTAAAAATTGTCAGCGAAAATTAAAAAATCTCGGCACGTCTGAGGATATTTCTGAAGCCAGAAAAAGATATTATCGCTTGATCAAAAATCCCCGACTTCTATTAATCTCAAAAGTCTATCATTTTAATTTCAAAATAACGTAGTATACTGGGGTTAATCGTATTTAACCGGAAGATGAAATACTTAACCCCAGAACAAGTTTATAAACAATGTAGTAAGTCTAGAATATGAAACGTATTGTCAAGAATCAGTTAACCGTTACGAGAATCGCTATTTTAG
>NZ_VIKY01000307.1:0-11355 GCF_009711925.1 Dolichospermum sp. UHCC 0352
CCTGGATATCCTGATTCAGACAAAAAAATCACCAACTCCCACCAAAAATCATCCAATAACATCCCGTACATCCTCAAATCCTGGATATCCTGATTCTGACAAAAAAATCCCCAAGTTCCCACCAAAAATCATCCAACAACATCCTGTAAATCCTCAAATCCTGGACATCGTTCAGATATAATATAATAAATTGCCAGCAGGAGTATTACTTATGACGGTAAAAAAACTTATTCAAGCAGAAATTGACAGAATACCAGAACAAGAGCTAGATAATCTTTATCAATGGATAAAAGAATTTACAGATAAAATAAATAGTGTAAAAAATGGGATTTTTTCACCCCAAAATATACCATCAGAAACCTTGGAAACAGCAGAAAAAAACCTTTCTAATTCTTATCCTTACCATGATTTAGATTATCTTGCTGGAACATGGACAAAAGAAGATGAAACTGAATTTTTACTTAATACTGAACAATTTAATGAAATAGATCAACATGGTGATTTTAAAAGTATAGAAAATTTAAAATTAGGTAATTGTTTAGCAGATTTTATTTATGAATCATAATTGATCATTATACTTGAAACCCACATCCTGTAAATCCTAAAATCCTGAGTATCCTGATTCTGACAAAAATACTTTTGGAAAAGCAAACCCCTATATATATGGGCGCACAGATTTCCACTATATTTAAACTATAACTGAAACTTGGAAACTTGTCAATAGTATTTTTTAATAATTTTACTGTCTTTTCTTATTCAAGCTTATCAGTAAAAATACTTAATAAGCAAAATAAGATATCTATCTAAAAAACTCAAGAAAGAGTTAGTTTTAAATTAAAATTTAAAGATTAAAAATTAAAACTTAAAAATTATGATTTCCCTGCCATTGCTAACCCAGTATTTTCGGAACTTTTGGCAACCTAGAAAGGGTTTAGCTATTGCAGAAGCATCTATAATTGGGATAGTAGCCGCCTTATCTGCGGTATTACTCAAACAGGGTTCAGGGTGGTTAGGAACATGGCGAGTGCATACTACCCATATTTTTCCAGCTTGGATATCTCTACCGATTATTGGTGTAAGTTTGGGTTTTCTCTCTGGTTGGTTAGTGCAGCGGTTAGCTCCAGAAGCGGCTGGTAGTGGCATTCCCCAAGTTAAAGCTGCTTTGGCGAATGTGCCAATTAAACTATCATGGAGAGTAGCTTTTGTCAAGTTAATCAGTTCGATAATCGCCTTGGGTTCGGGGTTAACCTTGGGAAGACAGGGACCTACAGTTCAAGTTGGTGCGGGGTTAGCAGCGGGTATGAGTCGTTTAGTTCCTACCTCTCCAGATCATCGCCGACAGATGATTGCAGCGGGGGCTGGGGCGGGTTTAGCAGCGGCTTTTAATGCACCTCTAGCCGGGGTATTATTTATTATTGAAGAGTTATTACAAGATCTATCAGGTTTAACTTTAGGAACTGCAATTATCGCTTCTTTTATTGGTGGTGTAATTTCCCGCTGGTTGGGTGGTGGGAGTCTGCAATTAGACTTAAAACTAATTGACTATTCTAGCAGTTTTTCTTTATTAGAAATTCCGGCTTTATTAATTTTAGGAATTTTAGCGGGTTTATTAGCAGCTTTATTTAATCGGGGATTAATTTTCAGTATTCAAGCTTATCGCCGTTTACATATTAGTTTACCTTTACGAGTGGCTTTAGCTGGTTTGGCTTCTGGTTTGATTATGTCCTTACTACCAGAAACCTTTCGGGATAATACAGGTTTGCGGGAGTTTATGATTGCTAGTGAACCGAATATACCTTTAGCGGGAATTGTCTTTATTGCCCAATTTATTTTAACCTTAATTGCCTTTGGTTCGGGCGCACCAGGAGGATTATTTGCACCAAGTTTAATTTTAGGTTCTTGTTTAGGACATATTATTGGCGTATGTGAATTGCAAGTATTTGGATTTGGTTCACCGACTACCTACGCATTAGCCGGAATGGGGGGATTTTTTAGCGCGGTTTCCAAAGTTCCGATAACGGCGATTGTCATTGTTTTTGAAATGACGACAGATTTCAATTTAGTATTACCTTTAATGGTGGTATGTGTGACATCTTATCTGGTGGCTGAGAAGGTTGTTCCGGGTTCACTGTATGAAAAACTGCTCACATTAAATGGTATCATTATTAAAAAAGATAGCCCCACAGAGGGAATATTAACTCAATTAACTGCTAAGGATGTAATGCAGCCCTCCGTGGAAACCCTAGAAGCAGAAATGACAGGAGATGAAGTTATTAAAGCCTTTTCCCGTTCCCATCATCGCGGCTTTCCTGTGGTAGAAAATAATAAATTAGTAGGATTAGTTTCCCAGACAGATTTACAGAAAATCCGTAATCATCTCTCACCCCATGAGACTCTTTTAAGAGAGATTATGACACCCAAACCGGTGACAGTCACACCAGCAGATAGATTAAGTCATGTTCTCTATTTATTAAATAGATATCAAATTAGTCGCTTACCTGTGGTAGATGGACAAAAATTAATTGGGATTATTACCCGTGCAGATATTATCCGTACGGAAGCAAATCATTTGAATGGTGAAACCGGGGTGACAGGTCCCCAAGCTGAACCTTCCTATCTAGTATACCAAACTCGATCGCCTAGTATTGGGAGAGGGAGATTATTAGTTACCATTGCTAACCCGGAAACCGCCCCCGCATTACTAGAAATGGCTGCTGCGATCGCCCGCGATCGCCATTATGAAATAGAATGTTTACAAATCATCTTAGTATCCCGTCATGTTTCTCCAGCGGAAACCCCAGTTAACACCGCTAAAAGTCGCCGCTTACTCCGACAAGCCGAAGGTTTAGCCAAAAAACTGCACATTCCCATTCATACCCAAATTCGTGTCGCCCATGATATCGCCCAAGCTATTTTAGAAACTACCAAGGAACGATATATAGACTTAATTTTCATGGGTTGGAAGGGAAATACATCTACCCCTGGCAGGATTTTTGGCAGCGTAGTAGATACTATAATTCGTCAAGCAAACTGTGATGTTGTCTTGGTCAAATTAGGCAATAATTTCCATTCCTACCAGCAATTTAAACGCTGGTTAATACCAATGGCTGGAGGACCAAATGCACCTATTGCCATTAAATTATTACCTGCTTTAGTAACTTTGGAAAACGACATAGAAATCCGCTTAACTCAGGTAGTTAAACCTGGGGAAGTTGCACCAGATATGACGGTTTTAGAGGAATCTACTCGCCAATTCATGCGTCACCGCAATTTACAAAGTAATGTTGTCGCTGCATCTTTGCAAGCTGAATCTGTTACCGCTGGAGTCATTGAATTAGTCAAAACTGAAGATTTCGACGTTGTAGTTTTGGGTGCTTCTCGTGAGGGATTATTACAACAAGCAATTCAAGGTAATATTCCCGAAGCAATCGCATCTGGTGTTGATAGTACCGTAATTTTAGTCAGAAGTGCAATTTCTTAACTATGATTTGTGTGATTTACCTGATTTATATGAGTTTATAAATTTAATCAGGGTGGGAAAACCCACCCCTACAGATCTTAACGTTTCACCAATTTCTTGGACATCTTCCTAAGACGAATAGATTCAGGTGTAACTTCCACCAATTCATCTTGAGCAATGTATTCCAAAGCTCTTTCCAAATTCATGTCTATGGGTGTTTGTAACTGAGTAAGTTCTTCACCACCAGATGAACGGTGGTTGGTTAACTGCTTCGTTTTACAAACGTTCAATTCCAAATCTTGGGGACGATTATGTTCACCAATAATCATCCCTTTGTAAACCTTAGTTCCTTCACTGATAAAGAACGCGCCTCTATCTTCACAGTTTTTCATCGCGTAGGAAGTAGAAACACCTTCTTCAAAGGAGATGAGAACGCCTTTGTTCCGGGCTTCAATATCACCACAAAGGGGACGATAATCAAGGAAACTGTGGTTCATGATGCCTTCACCGCGAGTCATTCGCATGAATTCACCTCGGAAACCGATTAAACCACGGGCTGCTACGATAAACTCTAGTTGGGTGCGATCGCCACCACCAGGCTGCATATCTTGCATTTCCGCTTTCCGTTGTCCTAAGCGTTCAATACAGCTACCAACTGCGTCCGCGGGAACATCTAATGCTAGAAGTTCAAAAGGTTCGCAATTTTGACCGTTAACTGTACGGTAAATTACTTGAGGTTGGGATACTTGGAACTCAAAACCCTCACGGCGCATGGTTTCGATTAAGATGCCTAGGTGTAATTCACCACGACCAGAAACCAGGAATTTATCAGGAGAGTCGGTGTCTTCAACGCGCAAAGCTACGTTGGTTTCTAATTCGCGGTATAAGCGATCGCGGATTTGCCGAGATGTTACCAATTTACCTTCTTGACCAGCAAAAGGCGAATCATTCACCCAGAAGGTCATTTGCAAAGTTGGTTCATCCACCTTAATTAATGGCAGAGCCAGAGGTTCATTAGGATCTGTAATAGTTTCACCAATATAAGCATCAGCAAAACCAGCTACAGCCACAATATAACCTGCGGTAGCTTCTTGCATCTCTATCCGTTTTAAACCTTCAAACCCCATCAACTTGGTAACTTTGCCCTTGACAATGCTGCCATCTTCTACTACCAAAGCAGCTTGTTGTCCAGCGCGGATAGTTCCATTGTGGATTTTACCAATGACAATCCGGCCTAAATATTCTGAATAATCTAGGGTGGTAACTTGTAATTGTAGAGGCTTGTTAGGATCTCCCACTGGTGCAGGAACGTGGCGAAGAATGGCATTAAATAGCGGCTGCATATCTACTGATTCTGCTTCTAAGCTTTCTTTAGCGAAACCAGCCATACCGGAAGCAAACAAATATTTAAAGTCACACTGGTCTTCATCTGCACCTAATTCTAAGAACAGATCCAAGACCTTATCAACAGCAATGTGGGGGTCAGCTTGTCCCCGGTCAATCTTGTTAATAACAACGATAGGACGCAAACCTTTTTCCAAAGCCTTTTTCAACACAAAGCGGGTTTGGGGCATTGGTCCTTCATTGGCATCAACAATCAGAATACAACCGTCTACCATGCCGAGTACCCGTTCTACTTCTCCGCCGAAGTCAGCGTGTCCAGGGGTATCAACAATATTAATCAGGGTTTCTTTGTAGCGAACCGCTGTATTTTTAGAAAGAATTGTAATGCCTCGTTCCCGCTCCAAATCATTGGAGTCCATGACACAATCCGGAACGTCTTCGCCTTCGCGGAAAATGCCGGACTGTTTGAGGAGAGCATCAACCAGGGTGGTTTTACCGTGGTCAACGTGGGCGATAATGGCGACGTTACGAATTGGGAGCGTCATAGATGGTTTGGGTAAACTTTAAGGTTTTTAGATTAAGAGGCTTATTTTTGGTCGTTTTAACAGAAGTGGAGATTATCTACCACATCTGTAACGAACCTTGTAATGATTCTAGCGTAATTGTCACAAATATTGTTATTTTGATAATAAATATTAAGAGCATTTTTAAGATATAGGGTACTTGCTTCAATAAAGCTAACTCGCGTATACCCCTAAACGACGTGAAATTAGCACTTAAAACTAAAATTGTGCCAAAATGAACTTATAAATCTATAAATTTACAGGTTATGGCTTGGTTATCAGGACAGGAATTACAAAATGGTAAATATACCATAGAAAAAGAATTAGGTGAAGGTGGTTTTGGGATCACTTATCGCGCTAGAGATAATCAGGGAAATTTCGTTGTTATCAAAACTCTAAATGATGCAATCCAAAAACGTGCTGATTTTGCTAAATTTCAACAAGACTTTCTCAACGAAGCCATTAAATTAGCTAAATGTAGTCATCCTCATATTGTCCAAATTTACGAAGTCATTCATGAAAATGATCTTTGGTGTATGGTGATGGAATATATTGATGGGGAAGATTTAGGAACTATAGTAGAAAATCAAGGTATTTTATCTGAAACTGAAGCATTACGCTATATTCAGCAAATTGGATCAGCATTAACTGTAGTTCATGATAATGGCTTATTACATCGAGATATTAAACCACAAAATATCATGTTGCGTTCTGGTAAATCAGAAGCAGTGTTAATTGATTTTGGGATTGCGCGAGAGTTTTCCCAGAATTTAACTCAAACACATACGCAAATGTTAGCTGATGGTTTTGCACCAATTGAACAATATGATAAAAAAGCAAAACGGGGAGCATTTACAGATGTTTATGCTTTAGCTGCAACTTTGTATTCTGTGTTAACTGGAGAATTACCAACTATATCACCAATGAGAGCAATTGGTACAGAATTAGAAGAAGCAAAAAAGATAAATTCTAGTATTAGCGATAAAGTAAATCAGGCGATAATTAAAGGAATGGAATTAAAGCCAGAAAATCGTTCTCAGTCAATAAATGAGTGGTTATCTCTTTTGAATATCCAAAAAACCAGCAATAATACTATTCTTTCCGCCACACAAATTATTGAAGATAAGATTATTCATGAGTTTAAAACTCATGTTGATTATAAAAGTTCTACAGCAGGATTGCTAATTCATCATAAAGAAAGTAGCTCAGACCTCGCATTGCATTATCATATAACTATCTCTGATACCCACGCCTTTAACTTTGGTGGAAATGGATTTGCTGTATTCCGAATTCCGACAGTATCATATAGCGTAGAATCAGTGACATTATTGCCGAAAAAAGAAGTCCTTGATAGATGTTTAATTGCTTATGAATTATTCAAAACTTGGGATTATGGTTTATTGGGTTGGAACTGTGAACACTTTGCTAGATTAGTCACAACAGGAGAAGCAATTAGTTATCAAGTAAAAGAGTCAATATTAGCATTTTTAAATAATAATGGTTATCATCCATTAGCAAAAGAAATGATGGATAAAGCTTGTCGAACTGCAAAATACTAATTTAGTTAAAAACACTAACCTCTTTCTTTCTCTTCCTTCTCTTTCTCTTCCTTCGTGTCCTTCGCTCCTTCGTGGTTCATTTCCTCTTAACATCATCCAACTAAAAATGCTATCAGAAAGATTTACCCAAGCGCTTACCTACGCCCATGAACTCCACGCCACGCAAAAACGCAAAGCTGGGGATATTCCCTATATTACCCATTTACTAGGAGTAGCCAGTATAGCCTTAGAATATGGTGCAAACGAAGATGAAGCGATCGCTGCCTTACTACATGATGCCATAGAAGACCAAGGTGGAGCAGCCACCAGAGCAGAAATTCGCCGGCGGTTTGGGGATCATGTCACTGCTATAGTTGATGGTTGTACAGACGCAGACACCACACCCAAACCCCCTTGGAAACCCCGGAAAGAAGCCTATATTGCCCATATTGCCACCGCTTCCCCAGAAGTATTGCTAGTTTCTGCTGCTGACAAACTCCATAATGTCCGCTCAATTCTCAAAGATTATCGCATGATTGGTGATGCAGTTTGGGAACGGTTTCAAGGTGGCAAAGAAGGGACACTTTGGTATTATCGTTCTCTAGCAGATGCTTTCCAAAAACATCAAATTACGCCCTTAGTGGCAGAATTAGAAAGAGTAGTGTCCGAATTAGAAATATTAGCTGCATACAAAAAATGAAGAACGAAAACTTTCATCCTTCATTATTTACAGCATATTGCAGGTTACAGGAGGTACAAAGTTATCATGCTTTTACTCCTTCTTTCTTCTTTCTTCTTCCTGACTCCTGACTCCTGACTCCTGACTCCTTTTTTCTTCCTTTGGGAAGATAGTTATTTGTTGATTAACGGAATAAACTACTGAGTGAACTATCTTCGTGAATCCGCCAAATTGCTTCTCCCAGCAGATTAGCGACTGAAAGCGTCACTAATTGGGGAAACTGATTAGCCTCTGGGATGGGAATAGTATTAGTGACTATAACCTCCTCAAACACCCCACTTGATAACCTTTCAATAGCCGGTGGTGAAAACACAGCATGAGTAGCACAGGCATATACCTGACTAGCTCCTTCTTGACGCAGTAAATTAGCCCCCGCCGCAATCGTACCGCCAGTATCAATCATGTCATCCACCAATATGGCAATTTTGCCTCTCACATCACCAATCACATTTAAGACTTCGGCCACATTATGAGCCTGACGACGTTTGTCAATAATTGCTAGAGGTGCATCATTCAATTTTTTCGCAAATGCCCTAGCCCGTGCGACCCCACCCACATCAGGGGAAACAACCACAATATCCTGTAATCCTTTACTAATGAGATAATCGAGGATAACTGGTGAACCATATACATGATCAAAGGGGATATCGAAATAACCCTGAATTTGAGCTGCGTGCAAATCCATTGCTAGAACTCGGTTAGCACCTGCTTGGGTAATCAAGTTAGCGACTAATTTAGCAGTGATAGATTCTCTCCCTGCTGTTTTTCTATCAGCACGAGCATAACCATAGTAAGGAATTACTGCTGTAATCTGGCGTGCAGATGCTCGACGACAGGCATCAATCATAATTAGTAATTCCATCAAATGATCATTGACGGGTTGACAACTGGGCTGGATTAAATAGACATCACAACCCCGAATAGATTCTTGGATTTGAACATAAAGTTCTCCGTCCGCAAATCTTTTGCGAATCATTGGTCCCAAGTCCATACCTAGATAACGAGCGACTTCTTGCGACAGCGCTATATTGGCAGAACCGGAAAAAAGCCGCAGACGATTATTGTCAGGTAGTCCCGTTGCTATTGACTGGACTGGTAAAGTGGCAGAACTTAGCACAGCAGATCCTCGAAGTGCATTCATAGAAATATCATCAGAGATTGAGCAAATTTAGCCGAAATTGAGTAAACAAATAATATTGATCTTCAAGTTAGCCCTGGGGGTGTTAGAAAACCGACGATTAAATAGCAGCGAAAGTGCAAACAATTATTCTATGATACTTATTACCAATTAACGACCTCGTGAATTGAAGATTAAATATTTATGTTATGAATCAAAAAGAACCTAGCAAAATTATCTATACCTTGAACTTCCATATTTATATATTTCCCGGAAAGCTGACGGCTGAATGCCTACCATTAAAGATCAACTTTGACATTGCTGTGGATGCCAATTGATTTATTTATCCCGGATTATACCTGCTACTATATTGGACAAGTCCTGACTAAAGTCCGAATGTCAGAATAGAATAATGCCAGACTTGTTTCTAGTATACACTTCCTTGTGGGCGGGGTGACTGAGGAAAATTACGGAAGCCACAATTGAGACACTTTGAGTCATGTTGTGGACAGGCGATAGTTTTGTTAAGTTCTAGCTCTGTTGTTATTATTATATTCAATCAATAGACCATGCAATCACCGATTACAGTTGGTACTATCCTACAAAATCGTTACCACATAATTCACATTATTGGACAGGGGGGATTTGGTAGAACCTATCTAGCAGAAGACCAAAGACGCTTTAATGAACTTTGTGTGCTTAAAGAGTTAATTGCCCCAAGCACGGGAACATCCGGTGGAGAAAAGGCACAAGAGTTATTTGAACGAGAGGCTGCTATCTTGTATCAAATTGAGCATCCACAAATCCCCAAATTTCGGGAAAAATTTGCCCAAAACGAAAAGTTATTTTTAGTGCAAGATTTTGTCGTTGGCAAGACTTACCGGAATTTGCTCAGAGAACGCCAAGATGTTGGCACAACTTTTACTGAAGCAGAGGTATTGCATTTATTACGCACTTTGTTGCCTGTTCTTAGTTATATTCACGGTCAGGGAATTATTCATCGGGATATCTCCCCAGAGAATATGATTTTACGGGAAAGTGATTCCCTGCCTGTATTAATTGACTTTGGAGTAGTCAAGGAGTTAGTCACAAAATTACAATCCTCAGTCCCCACATCAGTAACTACTGTAGGTAAATTGGGTTATGCGCCTAGTGAGCAAATGCAAACGGGTAGGGCATATCCTAGTAGTGATTTGTATGCGTTGGCTGTGACGACGATAGTTTTGTTGACGGGGAAAGAACCCGCAGATTTATTTGATGAGCAGGAACTAATATGGAATTGGCAACAGTGGGCAACAGTAAAACCGGAATTCGCTCAAATTTTGCAGCGAATGTTGAGTTATCTGCCGGGGGAACGGTATCAAAGTGCCGCTGATGTTACTCAGGCACTGCTTAACTTAGGTTATAGTAGCCAACCTGCTGCTAATTTATCTCATCTACAAACTATCGCTATCGGGCATCGTCCTGAGCCGATATCAAAAACATCGGAAAAGCCGCAACCTTCAGTTAATTCTGGACAAAGTAGCTCTATTTTGGATAATGCTTGGGCGTTGGCAGGAATTGGCGGTGTTGTGATTATTTTAGCAGGGTTTGGTTCTTGGACTTTGGTGAATTCACTGAAAAATCAGTCTCGTCCAGCAACAGAAACAATCACAACCCCACAATCATTTCCTTCTCCAGTTATTCCTAGTGGGACATTATTAACACCAACACCAACTCCAACACCCACAGTAACTAATAGTGAACCTGTGATTAATCGTCAACGGCTGAGATTAGACAAATCTAACAAGGCGACAATTGACGGAACACTGAGGGAAAATGAATTGGTTGAATATAGTTTACAAGGTAAGGTTGGGGAAAAATTAACTGTATCTGTAAATGAAAACAGTGGGATTGTACTGACGATTTTAACTGCTAATGGTGAAATCATTAATACTCAAGATCAACAATCTACTTCTTATGAAGGAATATTAGCTAATGATGGGAGATATATTATTCGATTAGGTTTGTCTGGGGGTGTTTCGGAGGTTAATTATAGTTTGAATGTAGCTTTAGAAGCACCAATGCCAACGGAAACGCCAACTCCCACAGAAACGCCAACCCCCACAGAAACGCCAACTCCTACAGAAACGCCAACCCCCACAGAAACGCCAACTCCTACGACTTCCCCTACTCCCACAGAAACGCCAACTCCCACAGAAACACCAACTCCTACAGAAACGTCAACTCCAGGGTTTAATGGGACAAATTAACGTTTTAACGTTAAATTATAAGAGACTAGGCTGAAAACCCTTGAAGTTGAGTTTTGGAGCGTAGTGGTCAGTGAGCAGTTCGGCAAGCTCACTGTAACACTTGTCGAACTGCGGAAAAACTCAACTGTCCTTTAGGCAAGGGATGAAAGCCAGATAGAGGCTTCAGCCTCCACTGAAAGTTTTTCCTGTTGACAAGATTATACTTTGTGAGTTAGCATAGCTTCGTGGTGTTTAGGTCGTAGCCATACTATGGCTAACGCCACGCTACGCTATCGACAGGCTCAGTAACCATGATAATTTATGAGTTCAAAGTCAAAGGAAAAGATAGGCAGTATCGCGCAA